>CANRJD010000014.1 GCA_947630815.1 uncultured Akkermansia sp.
GAGCGCTCGCTCTTCCTCAGTTATGTTCTTGCTTTCTTCTTTCATTTGTTCTCCTTTTTCTTTTGCTCTGCGTTTTTGAAATACGTATGTCAAGCCTCAATTTGAAAATTCTTAGGGCTTCAGTCAATTTCGCTGGAGGCGCAGGTAAAAGATTTGGCGAGTTTTTAAGAATAGAGATATCCAACGTTGTGGACACCACATTATTTGTTTTGTATACGTTTCATGCCTGCATCAAAGGGTTCTATCTTCGCGGAGTTAATTTTGGGTCGTGCGACCACAAGTTGGCAAATCCAAACCATTAATGACTTTCTTTGTATGCATGCAAAGAGGACACCCGCACCGCGGGCAATTCGAAGCCAACTCTGAATTAACGTGCAGCTTGACAAGCATGCCCTCATCGCACAAAATAGGGTCGTCGGCGCTCCACCCCATGCATTCATAGAATGACTTGATCATAGCACTATTCTGCAACGAGTGTTGCAGAGAGTGCAAGGTTGAAGCGCCGATTTTATGCCTTATCCTTTCATAGTCTGAGTCAACGAATTTGCCGGAGTCCCAATTCTTATCCTTCATATTCAATTTGTTAGGGGAGAAGACATCTTCAACGGCGAAAAAATCAGTTGTTTATACTTTTGTAAATATACATAATCAACGAATTATGTATGCGTGGATACGTATTTCAAATACGTATCCTCTTCACCGCGGAGCGGAATGAGTGATGCCTCTCCTAGCAGTGAGTTCTCGTCTCGCGGCACACTGGACGCTCCGAACAAGGAACTATTCTATTTTACCATGAAACTCCATTTACCAATCACATTGTTCACTGCCCTCATGGCGGTGATGACCACCCTGCAATCCCAAGCGAAATATACGCTGAATATAGGAGGAGAAGACGTGGATGTCACGCAGTGGTCGGGCGAACTTACTACGGAGGATTCACATATAAGTCCGTACGTATACAAGGATAAGGGGTCAAATTATTCTTACCTGCAGAAGGGATCCAATGGCGATTTCCTTCCGCTTCAACTTCGAATTGAGAAGAAAGATGAAGAAGATACACAGACTTTGGTGAGATTTTATTGCACAAAGCAAAGTCCCAATAGTTCCTTTTACATACTTGCCCCTCTCGAAGATCCGAGCAAAATTTATATAGGAGAAGGGTGCACTTTCGAATTTGCCGGCAACGGGTGCCACCTTGCCGTAGGAGTAGAGCAACATGCGCGTCATGACGGCGCTGCCGAGATTGACGTGTATGGAACACTACGCTCAATTCCCAATAATAAAGAGAATAGCTTCTATTCTAGTGGGAAAATTTTCATGGCAGACAATACGGGCTACACGGCCACCGGCAAAATTACCATACATAAGGGAGGGGTGCTTGATGGAGGGGGGGTCGGTCTTATGGAAGAGGGAGCCGACACAAGGAAAAGCTCATCGGACAGCTCCTCATGCTCCGCGTATGGGTTGGGTATAACCGTTTCCACCGCACAACGTGGAGGTACGATGAACACCGAACTCACGGTGGAAGAAGGAGGGTTGATTTTCGCCCGCTCGCTAACGATTGGTAAGGTCGATTCTAATGGGGTGGGTTCAACAGCAAATACAACATTAACGCTGGATGGAGGTCGATATTATGGGTATTGTAAGATCCAAAACGGTGACATCGATACAATAGGACAATGTGACGGTTCCGGTACAGCTAATACAACGATCATTGTCGAGAACGGTGGATCTTTCGAGGGAGGAAAGAGGACGCAGATATCCCAATTGTCCAACGCCTCAACAAAGGATGCAACATCATCTCTCCAAATTCTCGTCACAGGTGGGGGAAGCCGGTTTACAAGCGATGGAACGATCGGAGAGTGTTCGGAGAACAGTCCAAACTACCCTTCAGGTGGCGTTGATCCTTACACGTTAACACTTCATGTAAACGTTGACATCCTCGCGGAGAAGGGAGCTTCATTCACATTTGGCGGCACGAGCCTGGGAACGCAATGTTACAGCGTCACATCAGATAGTGCAAAGAACATGTCGATGGATCTTACGACAAGGATTGTTGTGCAGGATGCCAGCTTTGCCATCACAAATAACGGGGCCGTTATCGGTACGCCGGATACGAAGCGTAAGGCAGGCAGCAATTATTCCACGACATTAGAGCTGCATGGAAATTCCACGCTTGATTTGTCGAATTATAAACCCAGCGGGGACAATGGCATATGGGGCGATGTTTTCATCGGCGGAGGTAGCATCAACATTGCTTCAGGAAAAGCGAACGACATCTTTAAGAAGAATGTCATCGTGTGTGTGACGGAGGGAGAGGGGCATGTCCTGAATTTCCAAGGTTTGGACGCCGGAAAAATCTCGCAGGAATTCAAGTACAAGGAATGGAATGCGGAGAGCAAGACGTGGTCAGAGGAGAAGACCCTCAAGGGCTTCTCTCTCGGTGTTGCCGGCGCGCGCCTCACGGGTTTGCAGGCAGGCACCACGCTCACACTGAAAGGGAATGAAGAGGAAGGATACAAGAATTCCATCACGGTGGGTACCGCCAGTGTTACAACGGAAAGCGGAGATTCCGGGGCCCTCATCGAGTTCAAGAATAACAGTGGGGCGGTCAAATTGGAATCAGGTACAAAGATAACGCTTGATTTTGGTGGTGAACTACTTGGTGATGGTGCATTGAAGAATGCCGAGGATGGGGAGGTGGAAGTAGAAGTGTGGTTTACCAACGGCACCTTGACGCTGGGCGGTGGCAATGGAGAAGAGAGCGAATTCTTCGACATCGGAGATGGTTGGGGCCTTTATGGTACCTCCGTGAAGCTTGAAGAAGGAACCGGCAAGTTGCTCATCACGGGTAATATTTACAATGTGTGGAAGTCGACGGAGCAGTTGGACGGCCCAAGCGAATCAGGCGTACGTGTCGGGAGTTTGGGCGCTGTGACGGAAAATTTCACCAAGGTTGTGATTGACGACAACACAGAGCTGAAATCTACGGTCGGCGGTACTCTCAAGCAATTGGGAGGAGATTGCAACCTGCATATCACCGGGGAAGGGGAGGTCACCCTCGATAACTCGGAGATAACTGAATTCCCGAGTGCTCCATCTGATTCCACATTCGAGGGGACTCTCACAACCGACGAAAACGTAAATCTCCGCAAGACCGGCGATGGAACGCTTACGCTGGGAGGAGGGCTGACAGCCGGTGGTGGTGTCACTGTAGCTGCCGGTGAACTTGTGCTGAAGGGTGCCGACAACACGGTTGCGGGAGCGCTCAGCATGGAAAAGGACGGGACGTTGCAAGTGGAACAGGCGCTCACCCTTTCCGGGGAAAGTGACTTAACCGTCGGCACACTCACCGGGAAAGGCACGATCACCGTGGCAGAAAGCGGTAGTTTAACTGTAGGGAACTCTAAAGTATTGGATAAAGGGCTATCCTTGCAGGTGGATGGCAGCTTAACGCTTTGTGGGGAGCAGCAGCGTGGTACGGAGGAAGGCGAGGGCGCCATCACCGGATCCGGCACTTTGATCGTTGATGAGGGCGGGCAATTGAGTACCGGTTCGTACCTGAATATGGAGGTCTCCGGGATTGATGTGAAGGGTACCCTGAGCCAGGAAGAAGGTGGTCAAATTGCTGCAAACGATATCGTTGTAGAAGAGGGAGGCAAGTACGAGCTTAAAGCCGGCACGATTACATCGAAGAGCGATGGAACGCTGAGCCTGAATGTAGCGGGCGCCTTTGAGGTGAGCGGCGGCGAGGTTACCGGCGGCTCCATCACACTGAGCGGCAGCGCGAGCATGACGCAGAGCAACGGGACAATCAACGGCAGCTCCATCACATTGAACGGCGCGACCATGAAGCAGACAGGAGGCGAGATTATCGGCGGCACGTTGAAGCTGAGTGATAACGCGACCCTGACACAGAGTGATGCTGGGACAATCGACGGCGTCTCCATCACATTGAGCGGCGCGGCCGTGGAGCAGACAGGAGGCGAGATTATTGGCGGCACGTTGAAGCTGAGCGATGGTGCAAGCCTGACGCAGAGTGATGCCGGGACAATCGACGGCGTCTCCATCACATTGGGTGGCGCGACCATGGAGCAGACAGGGGGCGAGATTATCGGCGGCACGTTGAAGTTGAGCGATGGTGCACGCCTGACGCAGAGTGGCGCCGGGACAATCGACGGCGTCTCCATCACATTGAGCGGCAGCGCGACCATGAAGCAGACAGGAGGCGAGATTATCGGCGGCACGTTGAAGCTGAGTGATAACGCGACCCTGACACAGAGTGATGCTGGGACAATCGACGGCGTCTCCATCACATTGAGCGGCGCGGCCGTGGAGCAGACAGGAGGCGAGATTATTGGCGGCACGTTGAAGCTGAGCGATGGTGCAAGCCTGACGCAGAGTGATGCCGGGACAATCGACGGCGTCTCCATCACATTGGGTGGCGCGACCATGGAGCAGACAGGGGGCGAGATTATCGGCGGCACGTTGAAGTTGAGCGATGGTGCAAGCCTGACGCAGAGTGGCGCCGGGACAATCGACGGCGTCTCCATCACATTGAGCGGCAGCGCGACCATGGAGCAGACAGGAGGCGAGATTATCGGCGGCACGTTGAAGCTGAGTGATAACGCGACCCTGACACAGAGTGACGCCGGGACAATCGACGGCGTCTCCATCACATTGAGCGGCAGCGCGACCATGGAGCAGACAGGAGGCGAGATTACCGGTGGCACGTTGAAGCTGAGCGATGGTGCAAGCATGAAGCAAAGTGATGCCGGGATAATCAACGGCAGCACCATCACATTGAGCGGGGAGGGCACTAGCTTTGCCCAAGAGGGCGGAAGTATTGGTGAAGGTGCGACATTCTCGCTGAGCGATAGTGCGACCATGGAGCAGACAGGAGGCGAGATTACTGGTGGCACGTTGGATCTGAGTGGCGGCGCGACCATGACGCAGAGCAAGGGGACAATCAACGGCACCTCCGTCACATTGAGCGGGGAGGACACTAGCTACACCCAGACAGGTGGCACAATCAGCGGTGCGACCTTCACCCTGACGGAGGGAGCCAGCTTCACCCAGGCGGATGGGAGCATCGATGGAGGTGCGAAATTCTCGCTGAGCGATGGTGCAAGTCTGACGCAGAGTGACGGGACAATCAACGGCAGCTCCATCACATTGAACGGAAGCGAGGCCATGATGGAGCAGACAGGAGGTCAGATTATCGGCGGCACGTTGGAGCTGAGCGATGGTGCGACCCTGATGCAGAGCAGTGGGACAATCGACGGCGCCTCCATCACACTGAGCGGCAGCGCGACCATGAAGCAAGATGGAGGCCAGATTACTGGTGGCTCATTGGAGCTGAGCGGTGGTGCGACCATGACGCAGAGCAGCGGGACAATCGACGGCGCTTCCATCACACTGAGCGGCAGCGCGACCATGGAGCAGACAGGCGGCGAGATTAACGGTGGCACGTTGGAGCTGAGTGGCGGCGCGACCATGACGAGCAACGGGACAATCAACAGTACCTCCGTCACATTGAGCGGGGAGCGCACTAACTTCACCCAGTCGGGTGGAAGTATTGGTGAAGGTGCAACATTCTCGCTGAGCGCCGGAGCAAAACTCACCCTCAGCGGTGGGAACATGAACGGCGCCGTCACCATGGAAGGGGAGGCAAGCAGCTACGACCTGGGCAATCAGGCCGCGAAAGGAAGCATCACCATGCAGAGTGGGAGCCTAGCAAATGCCGGGAACTATGCGGGTAGCTTAGCCATCCAGACCGGTGAAACGTACACCGGCGCGTTGGATCTGGGCGGAGTCGATGCCGCGTGCATCACCCAGGTTCAGATCGGGGCCTCCGGAACGGAACTGCACAACTTGAAGAGCGGCAGCACGCTCACCTTCGGGGAAGGGGATAATAAGATGGTGGTGGGAGAACAACATGTGTACCGCGAGGGACAAACCGAACCGGTGGGAGGAACGTTGGTGCAATTCCAGGATGGAAAAGGACAGATCGCCTTCGATGAAAATAGTGCGTTACGGTTGCATCTGGAGAGCGAGGTGCTGAAGGATCTCGAAGGGCAGCTGGAAATCCTCTTCACCAACGGCAGCTTCAGCGGAATGCCGAAAGGAGGACAAAAGGAGCTGGAAGCGTGGTTGAAAGAGCACTTTGTGCTGGATGCAGGACTGGAGGATATCAAGGTGCTGCTGCATGATGCAGAAGGCGGACGCCTGATCCTCACGGGCAGCTCGTCGGGCATCTGGATCGCCTCGCGCAACGGACAAAACGTGGACGTGGCAGATCTGTTGAACGACTACAGCCAAGTTATTGCGGACAAGGACCTGACCCTCACACTGCCGACCACGCAGGAAGAGACGCTCACTATCGTCAACCAGTTGTGGAATGACGAAGAGACGCACGGCGACTTCATCGTGAAGGCAGAATCGGGAGCCACAGCCGGCCACACCGTACAGCTGCACAATGAGAATACCAATGGCGACAATGGCCGCACAGACTTTTACGGGAATATTCGCGTAGAAGGAACAGGACTGGAAGCCGCGACCCTCGAAAAAACAGGAGATGCGGCGTTGAATGTGCACGGGAACTTGGAGAGCAGCGGCACCGTGCAGGTGAAAGAAGGTACCCTTGCTCTGGGTGGAACCGCCAACAGCATCGGAACACTTGCTATGAGCGGAGGCAAGTTGCAGGTGAACGGGACGTTGGCGTTGACCGGGAGAACGGAGATGAGCGAAGGGAGTAGCGGGAGCATAAGCGGCACAGGCAACGTGAAGCTCGGCAGCGGAGCGAGCCTGACCTTAGCCGGTGGAGTGAGCTATGAGGTGCAAAACACGCAACTCGATAACGGCGCTCAGATGAGTCAGAAGGGGGAGGTCGCGATCAAAGGCGGTGTCATCACACTGAGCGGGGAGGGCACTAGCTACACCCAATCGGGTGGCACAATCAGCGGTGCGACATTCTCGCTGGGCGATGGTGCAAACCTGACGCAGAGCAAAGGAACAATCAGCGATGCCTCCATCACACTGAGCGACGGCGCGAGCATGAGACAAGATGGAGGTCAGATTACCGGTGGCACGTTGGAGCTGAGTGGCGGCGCGACCATGACGAGCAACGGGACAGTCAACGGCACTTCCGTCACATTGAGCGGGGAGGGCACTAGTTACACCCAGGCGGGTGAAAGTATTGGTGAAGGTGCGACATTCTCGTTGAGCGACGGAGCGACCCTCACTCTTCGCGGCGGGAGCATGAATGGCGCCGTCACCATGGAAGGGAAGACGAGCCGCTACGACCTGGGCAATCAGGCTGCGAAAGGAAGCATCACCATGCAGGGTGGGAGCCTAGCAAATGCCGGGAATTATGCGGGTAGCTTAGCCATCCAGACCGGTGAAACGTACACCGGCGCGTTGGATCTGGGCGGAGTCGATGCCGCGTGCATCACCCAGGTTCAGATCGGGGCCTCCGGAACGGAACTGCACAACTTGAAGAGCGGCAGCACGCTCACCTTCAGGGCAGGAGATGAGATGGTTGTGGGCGAGCAACACGTCGTGTATCGCGGAGGGCAAACCGAATCGACGGGAGGAACGATGGTGCAATTCCAGGAAGGAAAAGGACAGATCGCCTTCGATGAAAATAGTGCGTTACGGTTGCACCTGAAGAGCGAGGTGCTGAAGGGGCTCGAAGGGCAGTTGGAAATCCTCTTCACCAACGGCAGCTTCAGCGGGATGCCGGAAGGAGGACAAAAGGAGCTGGAAGCGTGGTTGGGAGAGCACTTTGTGCTGGATGCAGGACTGGAGGATATCAAGGTACTGCTGCTGAATGATGCAGAAGGCGGACGCCTGATCCTTACGGGCAGCTCATCGGGCATCTGGATCGTCTCGCGCAACGGACAAAACGTGGACGTGGCGGATCTGTTGAACCACTACAGCGCAGTTATTGCGGACAAGGATCTGACTCTCACACTGCCGACCACGCAGGAAGAGACGCTCACTATCGTCAACCAGTTGCGAAGTGACAAAGAGACGCACGGCGACTTCATCGTGAAGACAGAATCGGGAGCCACAGCCGGCCACACCATACAGCTGCACAATTCGAACACCGACGGCGACAATGGCGGCACGGAATTCTACGGGAATATTCGCGTGGAAGGAACGGGATTGGAAGCCGCGACCCTCGAAAAAACAGGAGATGCGGCGCTGAACGTGCACGGGAACGTGGAGAGCAGCGGCACCGTGCAGGTGAAAGAAGGCACCCTTGCTCTTTCGGGGGAGGCCAACAGCGTCGGAACACTCGCTATGAGCGGAGGCAAGTTGCAGGTGGACGGAACGTTGGCGTTAACCGGGACAACGGAGATGAGCGAAGGGAGTAGCGGGAGCATAAGCGGCGAGGGCAACGTGAAGCTTGGCAGCGGAGCGAGCCTGACCTTAGCCGGTGGAGTGAGCTATGAGGTGCAAAACACACAACTCGATAACGGCGCCCGGATGAATCAGAAGGGGGAGGTCGCGATCAAAGGCGGTGTCATCACACTGAGCGGGAAGGGCACTAGCTACGCCCAAGCAAGTGGTACAATCAGCGGTGCGACCTTCACACTGACGGAGGGAGCCAGCTTCGCCCAAGCGGGTGGGAGCATCGATGGAGGTGCGGCATTCTCGCTGAGCGATGGTGCAAACCTGACGCAGAGCAAAGGAGCAATCGACGGTGCCTCCATCACACTGAGCGGCAGCGCGAGCATGAGACAAGATGGAGGCCAGATTACCGGTGGCACGTTGGATCTGAGTGGCGGCGCGACCATGACGCAGAGCAACGGGACAATCAACGGCACCTCCGTCACATTGAGCGGGGAGGGCACTAGTTACACCCAGGCAGGTGGAAGTATTGGTGAAGGCGCGAGATTCTCGCTGAGTGACGGAGCGAAACTCACCCTCAGCGGTGGGAGCATGAATGGCGCCGTCACCATGGAGGGGGAGACGAGCCGCTATGACCTAGGCAATCAGGCAGCGGAAGGAGACATCACCATGCACGGCGGGAACCTGGAAAATGCTGGGAGCTACGCGGGGAAACTGGACATTCAGACCAGTGACACGTACACCGGCGCGTTGGATCTGGGCGGAGTGGACGCCGCGCGCATCACAAGCATCCAGCTGGCGGGCAAAGACACTTACCTCACGGGACTGAAGGAGGGGAGTACCCTGACCCTGCATACCGGTGATAGCTTCAAGGCAACGGAGCAAAATGTATGGGTGGATGGAAAAGGCGGCCCCGAGGGCAAACAGGCTTTCTTCCAATTCGGGACAGCCGGGGCAGGTGAGGTCGGAACGGTCGGCGTCGTGGATGTGGCATCGGGGGCGCAAATCACCCTTAATTTTGCGGGACAGCAGATCGCGGAAGCCGTGGGAGAGGATGGCAGCATCACCCTTAAGGTCTGGATCACAAATGGGCAACTCGGCGGAGGGAAGACCGAAGATGCAGCCGGGACATGGGCAGGGGAGCACTTCGTGATAGGAACCGGTTGGGGGCTGAACGTGGAGAGCTACGATGCAGACCAGGGTCTGCTCGTGCTGAAAGGACAGAGTAACATCTGGGACGCCAGGGTGAACGGTGATCAGGTGGCCGGTCATGCCGAAGCCAACGCAAGCGAGCTCGATTTGGCAGAAAAGGTCATCATCGATGAAAATACAGTCGTCGCGGTCGATCAGGATGCCACAATCCACCAACTGGATGGAGAAGGCGAATACTCACTTGAGCTCGAGAATAAAGGGGAGGGCGACAAGACCATCACCTTGCGCAATCATGGTAGCAGCAGCTCGGCAATGGGGAGCGCTGGCGATACCGTCTTCGGAGGCGATATTCTCGCAGGGGACGGAGTGAATCTCCGAAAGACAGGGGATGCGGCGTTGAAGGTGCAAGGCTCGCTGAAGGCTGATGGAGATGTCGCCGTGGAGGAAGGGAAGCTGGTGCTTGGCGGCAACGGCGAGCACTCCATTGGCGGAGAGCTTTCCCTTGGTAAGAGCGGCACACTGCAGGTGGATGGCTCGCTCACCCTTTCAGGAAGCATGAGCAATGAAAGCGCAGGTACATTCACCGGGCAAGGCACCGTCATCTTGGACGGGGAGAACGTCACATTTGGAGACGTAACATTGGGTGAGCAATTGACATTCCAAATGGGCAAAGCAGCAAGCGCCAACTTCGGAAACAACGCGGTCACTCTTCAGGACTTGGAGGGGAGAAAGAACGTGACGGCAGGAGGCGTCACGCTGACAGGGGAAGGCACGTTCTCGGGCACTATCACCGGCGATACAACCATGCATGGTGAATATGCACTCGACGGAGCAACCATCGGTGGCACCTTGGACAACAGTGGCAAGGAAAGCGTCATGATCCTGTCGGATGCTTCAGAAGAAGCGCTTCAGGTGCAGAAGAATCTCGTCCTGCGCAAGGATGCGACAACGCGCATCTTCATGGATCTGAGCAATGGAGACCTCTGGCAGGATGGTGCGAGCGATACGATGGTCAACGTGAGCCGGAACATCATCATCGAAGACGGAACGATCTTTGAGATCCACAATTTGAAGGATATCATCGCCTCGAATGAGGATTTAAAGAACGTGGTCATCATGAGAGGAGCGCATGTGTACGCGGTGCATGGAAGGTACGAAGAAGGCTCTGAGTTGGATGAAGGAACTATCGGGAAACAACAGATGGACAAGAACGTTGAGGTGAAGCTGACTGGCACGCTCAATTGGCGCTACAAGGAGGCCTATGTTTCGTTCATGAACAGCAAAGCTGCTGCAGCAGAAGCCGCAGAGGAGAAGATCGCTCTGTTCCGGGAGGCAGCGCCTGCGGCGGAGGCATTGGGTAGCACCGTATCACTCACCCTGATTGATCAGGATGTCAACCCGGTGATTGCCTTTGCTGAAACATTCAACGAGAAAGCCGGTGCCGCCCTGCTGTCCGGTCATGTACTGCGCAGCAGCATCAACGGAGTTGATCCGGATGTGGACCGTGTGGCAGAGGTGATAGCTGGCGCGATGCAGAGCAATCCGTCTGTTGCCCACAAGGCGCTCGCCGCGATGGCGGGTAGCACGCTCACCTCGCTCTCTGCTGCTCAGGGCGCTGCCCTGCGCAACCAGACGAGCCGCGTGCGCGATCACGCCCTGCAGGCTGCACGTCTGCGCTGCCAAGGCAATGACGAAGCAACGCAGCAGCGCCCATGCAAGACCACGCACGTCTGGCTGGAAGGCACGAGCTTCTTCTCCGAGCAGCACAGCATCGGGGATGAGAGCGGCTATCGCCTTAACTCCTGGGGCGGCGCCGTGGGCATCGATGCTCAGGTGAACGCCCACTGGAGCGTGGGACTGAGCCTTGCCGCCAACTACGGCGACCTGGAGGCGCGCGCCGCCGACTACGCCAAGGGCGATCTGGACAGCTACTACGTGAGCGCGTGGAGTCAGACGAAGAACGGACGCTGGGGCAACACCTTGCTCTTCACTGCGGGCACGAATGAGGCTGATCTCAGGCGCACGGTGAATTACGGAGCGGGCAGTTACACCGCCACGAGCAACGCGAGCGGCAGCAGCTTGGGAGCGATGTGGGAACTCACCTGTGACTTCCACCCTGTGAAAGAGAACAAGAGCAACATCCTCCAGCCGCTGTTCAACGTGGCCGTGCAGCACACGAGCATGGACGGCTTCAGCGAGAAGAATGCGGGAGGCGTAGGACTCGCCACAGAGAAGCAGACGCGTGATACGGTGACTCTCGCGCTGGGTGCGCGCTGGTTGGCCGCGATCAGTTCGGGTAAAGCCATCAACCGAGCCGTGAACACAGAGCTGCATGCCAACGTGGCTCAGGATCTGGGAGACCGTCGGAGCGTGGCGAACGTGGCATTGCTGACGGATCCGAACTTCACGCAGAGCGTGTACGGGTCAAAGACCGGCAGCACGGCGTTCCAGTTCGGCGCGGGAGTGAACGTACCGATGACACCAAACTCGTGCATCTACGTGAATGCGGGCGGCGAACTTCGTGAGCATGCCAACACATGGAACGCCACCCTGGGCGTTCGAATGGGCTTCTGAGGAGGGTTCTCGAATCTTTCTCAAAAGGAGTAAATAGGTAAATGTAGCGCCGCCCGTCGAGGAAACTCGACGGGCGGTTCACTCAGGGCAGATGCATTAGAAAATGCGTTTGCTTATTTACGATGTACGATGTGCGATTTATTAATAATGTGCGCGTTGTGCGGATTCTTTTTCGAATCATCAACGTATGCAGAGAGGTTCTTTAGATCCGTCATCATGATGACCGCTGTCGTCACGATTTTTGATACGTATAAACGATGGTATCAGTCAACAAAGGCATTTCCTCCGTTGATTACCTTCTCTCTAATGCGGTTGCCCTGGGTTGGGGAGTCTTTGTCTTGCTTTCCTAGTCAGAATGTGGTAGAACTGGCGCGAGCTGTATCGCTGTGAACTTCGTTACAACAAGCTTTGTGATCTTCTTTTTGCCCGTGCTGTGCATTGGGTGGGGGCTGCGGCGGAACTACAAGATGTACACATGGTTTTTGTTGGTAGCGAATCTTCTTTTTTATGCCTTAGCGGGGGTGGGATACCTGCCGTTTTTGTTGTTCATTGCGTTCATTAACTGGATTTGCGTGCGCGCGATGGAAAGAAAAGGGCGGCGGAAGCGGCTGATCATGGTGAGCGCGACGGTGGCGGTGCATGTATTTATCCTTGCCTTTTTCAAGTACTACGAAGCGGCCGCGTTAGGGCTTGTCGAGCTGATTGGTCCGAGTGCGCAGTGGCTCGTCAATCCGTATCTGGCATCTTGGGTACTGCCGGTTGGGATTTCATTCTACAGCTTTCAGGGGCTTTCCTACACCATTGATCATTACCGCGAGGAAGGCTTGGCACCACGAAGTTACGAGCAGGTGTTGTGTTTTCTTTCTTTTTTTCCTACGGTCATGAGCGGTCCCATTATGCGCGAGAGTACTTTTTTCCCGCAACTGCGGACCAGTTTTGCAGGAGAAGAAGACTTTCCGGAAGGAATCGTGCTCATATTGAGTGGGCTTTTTAAGAAAGTAGTGATGGCCACATATTTGCAGAGCCATTTGGTGGATGGCGTGTTTGCCGCGCCGGATGAATACAGTTCGGCGGCGGCGCTCATGGCGGTGTATGCTTACAGTGTGCAAATATATTGCGATTTTTCGGGTTATACCAATATAGCCATGGGTGTGGCTCAGCTCATGGGTTTCCATATCCCCAAAAATTTTGATGAACCGTACCGCTCACTCAGTTTGCAAGAATTTTGGCATCGCTGGCACATCAGTCTGTCCACCTGGTTGCGTGACTACTTATACATCCCACTGGGCGGAAGTCGCAAGGGAAACCGTTACGTGAACCTGATGATTACCATGATTATTGGCGGCCTCTGGCACGGAAGTTCGCTGGGCTTTCTGGTGTGGGGTACATTGCACGGCGCGGGGCTGGCGGTAGTTCACGCGTGGCACCGACTGAGCGCTGGGTGGCAGGTACGCAACCATGCGCTGCATGGACTTGGCAACGTCGTAAGCTGGGTGGTGACGATGCATGTGGTCGCATTGCTCTGGGTGTTTTTCCGCGCGGAGACATTGACGGACGCGCTGGCAGTGCTGGGCCGAGTAGCAGAGGGGGCTTCGGAGGGGGAGGGTTTTCCGTTGGCCGTGCTTGTTGCAACAATGTGGGGTGTGTTGTTGTCGTTTTGTGGCACAAAGTTGTACCGCTGGACGGTGCGAGGGATAAGTGTCTTGCCATGGGCTGTCCAGGGCGTGGTAGCGGGACTGGTGGTGGCATTCATCATGAACCTTGGACCGGATGGAATCCTGCCCTTCATTTACATGCGCTTCTAATGTTCTTCTCCCTTCCCAAATTGTCAAATAGCTTCACCCTATGTGGAGCGGCAGTATGTGCGGCAATGGCACTACTCATGCAGCATACCAACTCATGCGCTCTTTGGTTGGAGGAGCGCTTGTTTGCCACCTCCTTCACCGGATTGGCGCAAGAAGCGCCACAAGTACTGCAGCAATTTGGCAACATGGTGCACTTGGAAAAGTTGGATCTCGCTGAAAAACACTTTGCGGACAAGGTATCCGAAGCGTTGGTGATGCCGCTAGCAGAGGGCGCACAGGACATTTATAGTCCCTCCTCCGCTCAGGAAGAAATGAGTCTGGAGGAGGAAGAGGTCATTTTGGATGAAATCGTAGGCCAACCGGAGCAACGGAGTGGGCTGTCCGGTTCTCCGGTAGCAGAGAAACAGACTGAGAAGGTATCAGTTCAAACGGTCTTGTCCGGTGAAGCTCGGACAACTCCGGCTGCAGTTCCGGTGGGCACCACCGATACCCCTCTTTGGAAAGAATCGACGGTTGAGTTCGTAGCAGACTTGCCGCCTTTTCTTAAGCAGCTTCCTAGCGAAACGGAGCATGGCTGGAATATGCAGGGAATGGCGAGCAGCACATCGCAGAGTCTTCCGAGCATGGTGGACGCGTTGGAGTATGCGCTGGGGAAGGGCGGCGGCAGACGCGCAGCTACCCCGGAACACGGCCGTTCCGCGCCGGAGCAGAAACAGCGGGCCTCCGCAGAAAAATATGCAACTCGGGACACACAGCGCCAAGGTGTTCGACACCGCGTGAGTCGAAGGATGGCGCGGCTTACCGCGTCTGCCATTCCTCCGGCATCAAGGCCGAGAAGAGAGCCGTTGCGTTTAGCTGCCATGGGGAATGTCACGCAGCTGCAGCCTCTGCAGCAGCAAACGGCAACCACACACGTAGGGCAACAACAGGTGCAACATACCGCACAGCAGCCACCGGCCCCCCCGACATCTCCCGGTGAGACCCCGCCCATGCGTTGTCGAATCTTGTTGCTGGGTGATTCTCTCATGGAAGGGTTGGGACCAGTGATGCACCGGGTCATGCGCAATCGTCGGGGACTGGAGTTCATTATCAGCGCCAAGTATTCCACGGGCTTATGCCGACCGGACTATTTCAACTGGCCCCAGCATATGAGCAGCGTGGTACACCGCTATGCTCCGGATCTCGTTATCTTTTTCATCGGTGCGAATGATGGAATGCCCATTCGCCAGAAGCGCGGGCTTGTGCCGACCGGCGGAGAAGCCTGGCGAACGGCGTATGCTGCAAAAATGGACGAGATGGTGAATATAGCGCGCAATGTGGGGGCTGATATCATTTGGGTAGAATTACCGGCGGTGGGCGGAACCTACAACAAGCTGTTGCACCAAACGCAGATCGCCCAGCGTGCGTACTGTGAGAGCAATGGTATCACAACTCTGCGCACTGATCCGTTTCTCTCCGGCGAGTGGGGGCGTTTTGAGCCATACGGCGATTTCAACGGGAGCTACACACGCCTGCGCACCAAAGATCAGGCTCACTTCACCAAGCAGGGATATCTGAAGCTGGTCGAGCATCTTCTACCTATTGTGGAGCAACGTTTGTCTGCTTTTTACGCCCGTCACCCGGAACGCTGGTTGAGCGCGGAGGAAGTGGCGCGCATTCACCGCGTACCGGCTGTGTACACCAGCCAATATATCCGCCCGAGATCCCCAAAAAAGCGCGACGCTGCAGCTACGACTCAACCGGCAGCAACTGAGGGTCATCAATGAAACAAGTCGTACAGAGGGCATTCAAATGGATGTGGATGGTGGTAGTGTGCGTCACGAGCATGCTACAGGCTGAGGAGTGGGGACTGAAACCCGGCGGCAAAGGAAAATTGCCGCGCGAACAGAGGGTGCTCATGGCGGGGGATTCCCTCATGGTGGGGCTGGGGCCGCAGATGCGCACAGAGCTGAGCGGTTACAGCAACCTCACCTTCATCCCGATCGGAAAGTCATCATCCGGCCTTGCCCGCGCCGATTTTTACAACTGGCCGCGTGTGCTGGAAGAGCACTTACGTAGCGATCGACCGCAGGTGGTCGTTATGTGGGTGGGCACGAATGATTCGCAGGCAATATACGGGATGCCGAGTATCGGGGAAGTGGGCAGCAAGACATGGTTGGCGGCTTACTATGGTAAGATAGCGGAAGTAGCTCGGCTGAGCCTGAGCCATGGCGCCAAGTTCGTTCTCATGGGGCCCCCTGTGGTGAGTGATGCGAAAACGGATGCGAAGCTTGCCGTGATTAACAAGCTTATGCAGCGAGTTTGTCAGAGAGCCAGGATTCCTTTCGTTGATACGCGTGCGGCACTTGCGGATAGGGAAGGGAGATATTGCCAACAGGCTCGGATGCCCGACGGCAGCGTGGTGCCGATACGCACCCCAGATGGTGTGCACATCACGGCGGCGGGAAATCGGATCGTGATGAAGCGCCTGCTTCCCGATTTGAGTCGCATCGTGATGGGATACTCCCCGATCACTGCCCCCATGCGTGGCAACCGAAGTATTACAGGGCGGGGATCGGGGTATGACATCACAGTGCGTTCCGGCAATAATCGAAGCTACCGCGGGGGGACAACAAATAGCCCGCGCCGTCACTAAAACTCATCCACTGTAAGCAATCGACTATGTTCGTTCACGTTACGCGATACTGATGCCATTCTCTTTCCCCAAGTTTCCGAAAAGCATTACTACATGCGGCGCCGCAATATGTGCCGGTGTGGTGTTGCTGTTGCAGAACGCCGATTCCTGCGCGCATTGGCTGCAGGAGCAGCTGGCCTCCATGGCACTGTACAGCTCGGCCCAGGATGTGCCCCAGATGCTGCAAAAGCTCGGCAATATGGCGGGGCTGGAATGGTTGGATGGCGAGGAAAGAGCATTTGCGGATGATGTGGCGCGCGAGTTTGAAATGACGCTGGCAAGAGGGGAAGAAGATCGTGATGGGGAACCGGTGGAAGCAGTGGCAACGATTTCAGAATCGGAACAGGATGACTTGGAGAACCTGCAGAATGAAACGCCGGCGCGACTCACGGTAGCTGCGGAACTGCGGAGCACGCCGGTGTGTAGTACAACAGAGAAACATGTGCCTCCAACATCGGTCAAGCTCGAGGTATCGCGCCTCGTTCCGAAAATGCCTGCCCGAACTTCCCGGTCCAAGCGCTGGATTGAACCGAAAGGTGAGAAAGAAACGCGGGCCTTGGTAATCAGCGCGCCGCCGGGTACTCTGAGCATGAAGGATGTGCTGGAGTGCGCGCTGGGAGAACAATCTGACGCTCGTACCGACAGTACCCAAGGGGAGGCTCGCGTGTCCAACCAAGCACTGGAAATTGCAGAAGTGCGGCATGAGGACACGCATCAGCAGGAGATGCTGCTTCACAAAAGTCACAGGATGTCACAGATTACCGCTGCTGAAGGAGGTGAAGCAGGAGAAAACCGGCAGGGAAAGAAAGCACCCCCACGTCTGACAAAAGAGACACCGTCTGAGCGAGTGCATCAGGAAACGCCTGAAGAGGAGAAGAATGCGCCTCCTGTCGTGCGAGATCCGGCGCCGTCCATACCTCGTCCCGACATGCTGCCACCGATGCGTTATCGCATCCAGATGGTGGGGGATTCCATGATGGAAGGATTGGGGCCCATGATGCATTCATCCATGCGCGAGTACAAGGGGGTGGAGTTTTATATAAACGCGAAAGTTTCCACAGGCTTGTGCCGTCAGGACTTTTTCAACTGGCCGATGCAGCTGCGCGAAACATTACGGCGACACAAGTCGGATATGGTGATCTTCTTTTTCGGAGCGAACGATGGACAGTCGATAGTAACCGAGGAGGGAGTGGTACCGATCGGCGGACAGAGGTGGAGGGATGCGTATGCTGCAAAGATGGCGGAAATGGTGGAAATGGTGCGCAACGCCGGTGCTGATGTCATTTGGATCCAGATGCCGGCGCTGGGTGAGCAGCGCTATCAGTACATGCACGAAACTCAGATAGCTCAGCGCGAATTTTGCGAAAAACACGGCATTTCATCCCTACGCACAGATGATGCCTTTTCCGGGGAATGGGGTCGTTTTGAAGCGTTTGGCGATTTTCATGGAAAGTACGTGCGACTGCGTACCAAGGACACGGCCCACTTTACCAGAGAGGGCTATTTGAAGCTTACAGAACACCTTCTGCCCATCGTGAAAGAGCATATGGCTCGCTTTTATGCCGCGCATCCGGAGTGCAGGCTCAGCGCGGAGGAAGTCGCTCGTATCCGCAAAGTGCCGGCTGTCGTTGTGGCTTCCTACGTCCCTTACAAAGGGAAGAGAAGAAAGCGGGGAGAAAAGAAGGGGGCGGGGCTATGACGGTGAGTCATTGCGGTTTCTGCGTTTGTTGCGTTTGACGCCGCTTTCACGTTCCATGGCACGCTGCTTCCAAAGAGGAATGGCGGGGGTTTTATGATCCTTGCGGCGACTTGCTTTTCGGTCGGCAGCTGCCTTGCGGCGTAATTCCTCTAACTTGCGTTCGTGGGCGAGGCGAGCCTCTTCAATGCGCTTTTGGATGCGAGCCGAGTGTTCGTTACCGGCCGGGAAAATACGCCAGGGCCCGATGCCGCCGGATTCTGTGATGGGCAAGCAGATCATTTGTGGATCGATGAAGCGGATTTGGCGGTAAAGCAGGTCACGTATGTGCGCCAGCAGGCTTTTCGCCGGGTAGAAGGCACTGCCGCCCAGCTCAATTGTGAAAGCAATGCGAATATGCTTGGCCTGCAAACTCAGACGAGCCATTTCGCGCAGAGAAATACCCTCCGCGGGTTCCTCATCGGGGGCGCAGAGCGCTGCTGTACGCAGCAGAAAAAGGGAATCGCGCACTTTGCGGCAGAGTTTCTCCACCAAATCCTGCACCTTGGGCCGGGCGTTAAAGCGGTAGTCTTTCACCTCGATGAGCCAGAGTTCCTTTTTGCCCGGGTGGTAGAGCATAAAGTCCATCTCCTTGCAACTGTTGCAAAAGTTTTGCGCGTGGCGGGAGTAGAAAGGAGAGCATTCGGAGCGGCAGACGAGGTAGCCCGCGTCAAATTGGAAGCGGTACACACCTTCCACACAGGAGACTCCGGGTTGGTATGACTCACTCGGCATAGGGTGCAGGGGTTGGCATACTCAGGTAACGGTCAGCTTGTTCCATCTCGGCTTGCAAGCTCTCCAGAGGGCCCAAATCATCGGCACTCTCACCCTGCTGTACTTGCACGGAGCCAAAAAGTCCTGTGCCTGCATGAAGGCCGATAAAGTGGCGAGGGAGAGAACTGAAGCTACTGCGGTTCAGATGAATCATGAGCTCGCGCAGCAAGAAGAGGCTGTGCGTTGTAATAATTAGCTGCACACCGGCTTCGCACAAGCTAAGCATGATACCGCAGAGCAGGGGGAGCTGTGTCGTGTTCAGATTCATTTCCGGTTCGTCCCAGAAAAGCGTATCGCCCTCGTGCAACGCATCATTTTCGATCAGCAGCCCCAATGTACCCACGCGCTTGAAGCCCTCGGCGATGAGACTCATTTCCAGTGGTTCCTCCTTGCCGCGGCGCAGCAAGAAACGTGAGCCGCCTCCCCGCTGTATTTCGCCTTGCAGCACGGTGCGGATAAGTTTGAGCACGCGTTGTAGTGCCTCGCTATGTTCAGTCTTGCTTGGTTCCGCTTCCAGTGCACGGCAGAGATCCCAAGTGGCGCCGTCCAGCAGATCAGGGTAGTGCCTGCCCACTTGCACATAGCAGGGAAAGAGCGTGAGCACGTCACGCGACGGGATAAAGAGAGCTCGTTCCTGCAGGAAACGCTGAGGCAGGGAAGAAATGTCCGGATTTTCATCCTTGCGGGAATCGAAACAGAAGGAGACGTCAGCAGAACCGTCCGGTGCCTTGCAGCCCCTAAAGGACGCATGAACACAGGCCGAGGCCGTGTTGGCGCGTCGGGACACGAGCGCGGAAAGCTGTCGCGCGGCGAAGGAATGCAGCAGGTAGCGGCGCAGGCGGTGTTCTTCAGCCCATTTTTCCGGGAAATCGCGGCGTGGGCTCCGCTCCATCCAGCGGCATAGCGCGTACATCAGGCGCATCAGGTGGCTTTTCCCTGTATCGTTTCCACCCACAATCACGTTTATCCCTGCAGCGAAATCGAGGTGCGCCTCGTGCAGAAATGCTGTCACACCTGATAAAGTCAGCTCGCGTATCATCAGTCACGCCTTTTATCACATTAGGAGCATGTCAGCAAGAAAAAAAGGGCCGCAGCGGGGTGAGCGCTGCGGCCCTCGAAAACGGAAATAAGGGAACTTACTTGGCCGGGGAAGCCTCAATAACGAGAACCTGGAAAGGCTCAAGTTTGAGAGTAGTCGCCTTGCCGGCCTGCACACTCTCAGGGAGCTTGTCACCCTTGGGAGACGAGAGAGTGTAAGAGGAGGGAGCGCCTACCGGCAATTCAAAGATTGCCGCAGGATCAAAGGAGAATTCCTGAGGCTGGGAGGAGGGATTGCGCAGCGTCAAGATACCCTTTCGCGGGGACCAGGCGGCAAAGCCGTACACTTGCAGACCGGCGGGATCTCCACCCACCCAGTGCGCATCCACCATCACATCGGCATTCTCGCGAGTCCATTTCGCAGCGGCAGCAAGCACATCCCACTCTTCAGACTTGAGCATGGAAGGCGTGATGTACAGCTCCTGCATTTGAGTGCCCAGACCGAAGCCGCTCCAGATTTCTTTGTCCAAGTCATCCCCCTCTGTCGTTTGCAAGTTGCGCGCGCCCTTGTTGTAGATGACGCCGTGGGTCATCAGCGAGTTAATGGGAAACAGCGGCGAGATGGTCACGTTATTGGCGTAGATTTGGGAATCGCGGAAGGTGATCCACTGGTTGCGTGCAGAGCCTTCACCGCAGAAATCGTGATCCCAACCGCCGCGCCAGATGGAGTCAGCGATACCGAACCAGAATGGGGAAGCCCACGTACCGGTGGTGAGGTTGATGTAGATGTCGGGACGCTCATTGCGCAGTTCCTCAATGAGAGCGATGATGGCGTCAAAATCAGTGCCGAATTTGGAACCTTCCGCGGGAGTAGCTTCGCTGGAGGTGCCGTCGAATTTGAAGTGATTGATGCCGTTTTCCCGGATCATATGCAGGCACATGTCACGGAAGAACTCGTAGTACTTGGGACCGGAGAGCGCAAAACCTCCCTCATTGGTTTCGTACTTACCCTTGGCCGCCGCCAGTCGTTTATCCCTGGGCGGACCGTAACCACCCCAGGCAGAGAGCCACACACCGGGGCCTGCCTTGTAGCTTTCTGCAAGTTTACGTATGTTGCGGAACTCATTGGGCAGATCCTTGTGGAATTGCCAGAGCGTTTCCGTGTCATCCCACCCGTCGTCGAAAAGGAAAGAATCCATTTGCACGCCGCGCTTTTCGACGAGTTCCTCGCCGAAGGAACGCACAGCGTCCATCGCTGCTTTCTCGCCGTATGGCGTGAAATAGCCGATGTCATACCAGGTGTTGTAGTTGAGAAAAGGAGCGTAAGCACGAGCACGTTCGGAGTTCAGATAGCCGAGCTGGAACGTGCGTCGCAGCTGTCCCGGCACGCTGAAGCCGAGTACGGCGGAGAACTTGCTCTCGGCGCGGCTCGGTAGGTCTGTCTTGCGCGGCAGCGAGCAGGTAAATCCCTTGTCTGTGACTTCACTCAGACCCATCGGATGCTCCATGCCCGCAAACAGGCGGTTCCCGGCGGCCACAACAGGTGCGCCCTTTACGCTGCCTTCCACACGAGCCTCTTGAGTCTTTATATCGAGCAGCGTGATCTTACGCACCGGCATGGCGAACTGCTGTGGCGTGATGTCCAGTCCGACGCGTATGTACGGCATGCCATCCCGCAACTCCAGCCACCAAGTGATCTGGTTGCCATCGGCGGGCAGAGCAAAGGGGACACGCACGCGGGTGCCTTCCACCCGTTCCACAAGTCGGCGAGCATTTTTCTGCGCGCTCAGCTTTTCAATTCTCAATTCTCCGCAGATGAGATCTGATGCCGTGAGCAGGTGACTCGTCTCAGCTACCTGTTTCTTTGAACAGGCTTCATCAGGGGCTTCGTCCAGCACGTCCAGACAAAAGATACCGTTGTCCAAGGAATATGAGCGACCGTTTATTTTATCCTGCACGGTGACACTCACGAGCTTACGTCCGGCTTTTTCAACCGATACGGAGATATAATCGTTTTCAATCATGGCTGAGTTAGCGTTGGTAGTGATAGGTTGCGCCAGGTCAGTTGTGGCAGGGGAAACTTGACCGGGGCAGACACCGCACACTGCAAGCCCCAGCACAGCCAAACCTGTTAAAGTGTGACGAGAAGTCATGGGCGCATTCTATCACTGAGCACTACTATGTTCAAGCACAATACAAGGCAAACGCACTAGAAAATGCGTCTGCCATTTACGATGCAGGAATGGGTGGGGCAACTCCGGTAGCAGACGGGTACGGATTGAGCGCAAACGCATCACACATCGTCAACAAGCTCCGCTCATGACGAAATGGCATGCGCCGGAATGCGTTTAGTTTGAGGGTTGCCGCTCAGAGTGCAGCCTGCGCAGCGGCGATGCGAGCTGTGGGCACGCGGTACGGCGAGCAGGACACATAATCGAGATTGATGGAGTGGCAGAAGCGCACGGAAGCGGGGTCGCCGCCGTGTTCACCGCAAATACCCATCTTCATGCCCGGGCGGGTTTGGCGACCGAGTGAGACAGCCATCTGCATGAGCTTGCCAACCCCACCCTGATCTATGCTGGCAAAGACGTTGCCTTTCACAATTTCGAGGTTGCGGTACACACCCATGAAGGAGCCGGAGTCATCGCGGCTCATGCCGAGACCGGTTTGGGTGAGATCATTGGTGCCGAAAGAGAAGAATTCCGCCGTCTGGGCAATTTCATCTGCCGTGAGACAGGCGCGCGGAATTTCCATCATGGTGCCGACCTTGTAGGAGACGCGGCGACCTCTTTCGGAGAAGACTTGCTCAGCCGTGCGGTCGATGACCTCCTTTTGCAAATCGAGTTCGCGTTTGAAGGCAACGAGCGGCACCATAATTTCCGGGCGAGTTTCGATGCCGTCCTCTTCCTCCACCTCGATGGCTGCTTCCAGAATGGCACGAGTCTGCATTTCGGTGATTTCCGGGTAGGCGATGCCGAGGCGGCAACCGCGGTGACCGAGCATGGGGTTAAACTCATGCAATTCCATGACTCGGCGCATCACCAACTCTACCGGCAGGTTGAATTTGTGCGCGATATCGAGCTGCTGCTCCTTGGTTTGGGGCAGGAACTCATGCAACGGCGGGTCGAGCAGGCGGATGGTAGCCGGACGCCCCGCAAGCGCCTTGAAAATGCCCTTGAAGTCACTCTTCTGGAAAGGAAGAAGTTTGGCGACGGCTTGCTTGCGGTCATCCAGGCGTTCAGAGAGAATCATGCGGCGCATGAAATCGATACGGTTGCCGGAGAAGAACATGTGCTCGGTGCGGCAAAGACCGATGCCGGTGGCGCCGAAGGCAATAGCCGTCGCAGCCTGATCCGGTGAATCAGCATTGGTGCGCACTTGCAGCTTGGCAAGCTTGCTGCACCATTCCATCACTTTCGCAAAATCGCGGTAGCAGCCGCTCTGCTCCGGCTTCATCGTTTTTTTGAGCAGCACTTGGATAATTTCCGAAGGCGCCGTGGGTAATTCGCCTGCATACACGAGCCCTGCCGTGCCGTCCAACGAAAGGAAATCTCCTTCCTTGTAAGTGACCCCGGCGATGGTGGCAGTACGCGCTGCGTAGTCGATTTCCATATCGCTCACGCCGCAGACGCAAACCTTACCCATCTGACGCGCCACCAGCGCCGCATGACTGGAAAGACCGCCGCGCGCGGTGAGGATACCCTCTGCCGCAATCATGCCACGCAGATCCTCCGGCGAGGTTTCGAGACGCACGAGCAACACGCGCTCGCCGCGCTTGGTTGCCTCGATACAGCGGTTGGCATTTAAGTAAAAACGACCGGATGCCGCTCCGGGGCCCGCATTCAATCCCTTCGCAATGGGGGTCACCCGATGCACAGCAGCATCATCAAAAATGGGAGCAAGCAGTTGGTCCACTTGGTCCGCCGGTATGCGGGAAACGGCAGTTTTCCAATCGATGAGCCCTTCGCGCTCCATCTCGCAGGCGATACGGAAAGCCGCGATGCCGGTGCGCTTGCCATTGCGAGTCTGGAGCATGTACACCTTGCCGTCCTGGATGGTGAACTCGAAATCCTGCATATCGCGGAAATGATTTTCAAGAATTCTGCGAATGTTGCAGAGCTCCTCGTAGGCCTTGGGCATGACCTCCGCAAGGTGTGCGACCGGAGCCGGCGTGCGCACACCGGCCACGACATCCTCCCCTTGCGCATTCATCAGAAATTCACCGTAAAATTCATTGATCCCTACGGCCGGGTTGCGCGTGAAAGCGACGCCGGAGCCGGATTGGTCAGACGTGTTGCCAAAGACCATGCACTGCACATTGACAGCGGTGCCCCAGTCTCCCGGGATATTGTACTTTTGGCGGTAGGTGATGGCGCGCTCGTTGTTCCAGGACCCAAACACAGCGCCAATAGCTCCCCAGAGCTGCTGCCACACATCTGTGGGGAAAATTTTGCCCGTGCGGCGGTGAACTAGCGATTTGAAACGGCTCACCAGCTCGCGGTTGTCGGCGGCAGTCATCTCGGCATCGCTCACATTTTTGCCATAGCGCTCTTGCTTGAGCTCGTGAATGACCATTTCAAAGGGTTCCAAGTCTTCGCCTTCGTCCTTCTGCACTCCCATTACCACGTCGCCGTACATCTGCACGAAACGACGGTAGCAATCCCACGCGAAGCGGTCGTTGTCCGTGGCCGTTGCCATGGCCTCAACTGTCTCATCATTGAGTCCCAAGTTCAATATGGTGTCCATCATGCCCGGCATACTCTCCCGCGCACCGGAGCGCACAGATACGAGCAGCGGCATGTCATCTGCTGCGCCAAAGCGGTGGCCCACTATCTCCTCCATGCGAGCAATGCCTTCTTTCACCAGTTTGTCGAGCTCTTCCGGATAAGTCTGTCCGTGATCGTAGTAGTAGGTGCATACCTCTGTGGTAATGGTGAAGCCCGGAGGCACCGGCAGTCCAATGCGCGCCATTTCCGCCAGATTAGCGCCCTTTCCGCCTAGCAGCTCCTTCATTTTACCTTCGCCGTCCGCTTTCCCATTACCGAAATGATATACAAGCTTCATAATGTTCAGTGTGAAAGACCGGGATTCTAGTCAATAACGCCGTAGATGTCAAGAATATATAGAGAGCAGAAGAACGTGGCGTCACATCCGTCCAAAGAAAACGCAAGTTCTTTACGATTTGCGATTTACGATTTGGAAGGTTCGCGCACTGTGTGGGATCGCAGAGCTGGGGCAGTATCGGCGGCGAATGGAGGCTTCGTTGCGTCGTTCATCTTCCACGAAACGCATGGGAGAAGAATTGAATGGGCACAGAGAAATTTCATGAGGACAAAATCGGGCGTGGAGTTGAAAGATGAAAAGGATTGACAAGGAAAGGAGAGAGGAGTAGAGTCTGAGCGCCATGGAAAAGAAGCAATATGTGCTGGGAACGTATGGTCGCGCGCCTATTCAGATGGAACGCGGCGAGGGGTCATTCCTGTATGACACAACGGGAAAGCGCTACGTGGATTTTTGTGCGGGGATAGCAACCTGCTGTCTCGGACATTGCCACCCGGTAGTGGTGGAGGCGCTGGAGGCGCAAGCGCGCAAACTGATGCACTGTTCCAACTTGTACGGCATACCGGGACAGGAAGAGCTGGCCGAGCTCATTGTGCGCGAGGTTGTGGGTCTTGATGGGCAGGTTTTCTTCTGCAATTCCGGGGCGGAAGCGAATGACGGCATTATCAAAGTAGCACGCCGATTTGGTCATCGGCACCCGGCGACGGACGGCTCTCCGCGTTTCGAGGTGATCACCTTCAACAAAAGTTTTCATGGGCGCACGCTTGGCTCCATGGCTGCCACCGGACAGAAAAAAATTCAAGTAGAATTTGACCCGCTGTTGGTGGGATTTCGGTATGTGGATTTCAACGACATAGCGGCGTTGCGCGCGGCGGTAGGCAAAGAAACCTGCGGCATCTTGCTGGAGGCAGTGCAGGGGGAAGGCGGCGTGAATCCCGTGGATGCAGACTTCCTGCGCGGCGTGGCGGAATTGTGTCGGGAAAAAGATTTATTGCTCATGATCGACGAGGTGCAGTGTGGCTTTGCCCGTTGCGGCAAGATGATGGGGTGGCAGGCGGTGTGCCCGGATATTGAGCCGGACCTCATTTCATGTGCGAAGGGCATAGGTGGGGGCTTCCCCATGGGCTGCTTTTGGGTGAGCAATCGACCGATTGATGCCCACGGCACCACGCTATCTTCGATCATGACTCCTGGGTCACATGGATCTACCTTCGGCGGCACACCGCTGGCCTGTGCGGTATCCAAGGCGGTTGTGAGCGAGATTTTGCGCCTAGACCTCGCTGCTCGCGCCAAAAAGCTCGGCGAATACATGAAGCAGACGGTGGAGGGTTGGCAGCTCCCCTGTGTGGAGAAAGTACGCGGATTGGGATTGTTGCGTGGCGTGGCTTTGAGGCCGGGCAGCTTTGCCGTGCCGGAGGGTAAAACCCCGGCGGCTTACGTGAATGAACTTTGCCGCGAGGTCGGTCTGCTTGCCTGTCCGGCAGGTGCGGACACGTTGCGGCTCATCCCCGCTCTGAATATCCCTGAGGACGTGCTAAACGAGGGACTGGACATCCTCCGCGGTGTGCTCAGCAAATTGGCGTGAGTGCAAACACCCTCTTTCAGGGGAAGCGGTCGCGGTGCGGCTCTTCTTTCAGGTGTTGTCAGCTCTTCTTACCTTGGGGAGGTTCCGGTTTTTCCGGTGTGGTCGGGGCAGCTTTTTTACCGAGGTAATTGGGAAGTTCGATGCCCACGGATGAGGCGAGCTCATGCAACGGGAGTGTGCCGGTAACAAGGTTCTGTACAAAGCTGCCGACCGAAGCAGATTGCGAATCACTGCCATTGCCGCCCATTACGATCACTTTGTCAAACTTCAGGTTGCGCACCGCCGTGGCCTGAGTTTCCACAATCTTAGGAAGCTGTTCAGTGACGAGCAGACCGGAAGCAGAACGAGCGTCGCCGGCGGCTTCCACAATGCGGCGGAAACCCGTCGCCTTGGCTTCCAGCGCAGCCTGAATGGCAGCGGCCTGACCCTGTCCAACCAGTTGCAGACCCTCGCCCTCTGCCTTTTTCTTGAGCAGAAGAGCATCAGCCTCGCCCTTGGCTAATTTAATAGCGGCATTACCCTCTGCTTCCTTTGCGATGACAAGAGCATCCGCGCGGCCTTGCTCCTCTTTCACGCGCACGGCAGCGGCGGCTTCAGCAGCAATTTCCTGTTTGCGCTTTTGGATTTCTGCAGCCACGATTTCATTGGCTGTCTGGGTAGCGCGTTCAAGTTCGGCGCGTTTCATTTCGGCCTCGCGGTTGGCGATGTAGCCGGCTTCTTCCGCTTTGGCGGCTTGCTCACGCTCAGCAACCAGTGCGATACGTTGAGCCTCAGCCTGGCGGACTTTAAGCTTAGCGTTGGAGTCTGCCACCTTCATTGCGGCCTCATTATTGCCTTCAACAGCAGCTGCATTCGCCAGTGCCACCTGTACCGTTTGGTCGCGCAGAGCTTCGGCTTTACCGATTTCACCGCGGCGCGTCTCTTCAGCGACTTTAATCATTGCATCATTGATGGCGCGAGCGGCAGCCTCTTGCCCGAGGGCAGCAATGTACCCGGAAGCGTCACGAATATCCGTAATGTTGGCGTTGATGAGGTAGAGCCCCACCTTGTGCAGCTCCACATCAACCCCACCGGTGATCCCCTTAATGAGCTTTTCGCGGTCGGCGTTAATTTCCTCGATGGTAAGAGAGGCGATGACGACGCGCATCTGTCCCATGATAATTTCAGAGGCGAGATCGCGGATATCCTCACGAGAACGCCCCAACAGACGACTGGCAGCATTTTGCATGATCTCCGGCTGCGTACTGATACCTACGATGAAGGACGAAGGCACGTCCACGCGGATGTTCTGACTGGAGAGGGCTCCCTTGAGCGGCACATCGATGTTGATGGGGTTCAGATCCATGAAAGCGTAACTCTGAAACACGGGGATCACAAAAGTAGCGCCGCCGTGGATGCACTTGGCCGAGCGCCCCGTGCCCACATTCCCGTACACGATGAGAATTTTATCTGACGGGCACATCTTATAGCGGCTCAAAATGAGCGCAACCGTGCCGAAAAGCACCAAAATGATGACGGCGATGGCGATGACCGGCGCCGAGCTGGCAGATGGGGTTAGTCCGATGATGAACATGATTTCAGTGGGGTTAATTTTTAATGGGATTGGCGGCTTGCACCGTCAGAAGAGAAGATGTGGCCTGGGTGACAACAATAGATGTTTGAGCGGGCAGAGGCGTGGAGCCGGTTTGGATGGCTGCCATTGTCACAAGCTGGGAGGGATGTGGCACTTGCACTTGCCCACCCGGTTCGCCATTTGGCGGAATGGTAATGTACACTGTGCCGCGCAAGCCAACGAGCTCTTCGTAACGTAGGGTGCCATCCGACTTCATGCTGTAGATGAAGCGCATGATAGCCGCGATAATGACGAAGAGAAAGCCCCCCAAGAGCAACCCGACGATGATGGACATGACCACCGAAAGCCCGTTTTGCATGGAGATGTAGCCGCCCCAGCCAAGTCCGAGCAGGAATCCGATCACGGCTCGCAGCGAAAAAGGACCGGTGTCGCCATCCGGTGTGTCACCCGATACATCCGCATCTGACCCGCCGTCAAAATCCGCAAAGAGAGAGAGAATCAGCGAGATGATGGCCAGTAGAGTGGACAACCAGGCAATGAAACAGAAGATGCCACGTGCCGAAACGAAATCAGGCATGAGATCGGCGGCGCGGAGAAAGCCCATGAGTTGCTCGACGATTTTAAGAAAGGTGTCCATATCAGTCTCTGATGCTACTTTATCATCTTACCTTGGTGAACGTCAATGAAATTTTCACTTGCAAGGCAGGCAGACAGACGATAGAATGGGAGCTGACATGGGCGAGACAGAAATCCGCACACTACTGAGCGATGCGCGCAGCAAGGGTTGGGCCGATCAGACATTGGTGCAGCGATCAACAGAGTTAGCCAGGGAGGTGTACGCAGCCTCGCTGGGTCGGATGCGCGCCGAGGAACGTACTTTCATCTCTGCTGCTAAACGCTTGGCGTTGGATGAGGAAAGTCGCCATTTTGTGCGGCATTTGTGCGAGGCCGTTCTACACCCCACAGGTAATTCGATCGATGAGGTAAAGGACATGATCGCAAATCACGGCGGAGTTCCTACTTTTTTCAGCTCTATGGCCCGGTTGCGCATCAAGGCTGCGGCCATGGCTCCGCGCGGGATGCAAAATGCCGCTATGGGGGAGGTGAAGCGGGTTTTCCGATCCACTTTCGGGGAGCTGGTGCTATCCACGCACATGGGCAAAGTGAGCCGCCGCGCCGGCGCTTTGGCCAAGGAAAAAATGCGATTGATACTGCGTCCTCTCTCTCCACGCGTGTTTGGGCAGAAGGGTGCCGAGCGTTACGAGAAAAACCTGCTCGCGATTCTTTCCAAGCAGCCGGGTGTGGGCGTGGTAGTCGAACCGCAACGCCTCTGTCCGGCCATTTCTCCCTCTTCGCCGGAGTACAGTGTTCAGCTCCTGACTGATAAGCTGCAGCATGTCGTGCAGGCGGCTCAGGAAGCTGGGGGCAGTCCTGTCCATATTAAGACGCGTTGCAGCGATACCTTGGGCATCATGGCCGGCGCGTTGAAGCATGCGTTGACTTTGCCGGAACTGGATGAGGCCGAGGTGAGCATTGAATTGCCGGCCTATCTGAAGACGAGTCTGAGTTGCCTGCGCGAGTTGTCAGATTGGGCGGAAGCTCGCAGTCTTCGTGGGGCCCGTCCCCTGCGAGTCCTGTTGGTGAAGGGTGATCATCTGGAGGAGCAGCGTCGGTGCAGCGCTCGCTATGGTACAGAGAGCCGCCTGTGTGATGGGAAGGCGGAAACGGATATGAACTTTATCCGTTTGCTGGAGGCGGCGGTGGCCTGTCCCGATCGGGCAATTACACCGGTGGTGGGTACGCACGAGGTGATGCACCTGAGCTACGCTGCCTTGCTATGGGCGCGCAGTGGAAGGGAAGGTATGCCACCCATATCGTTGATATACGGACTAGGCAATCACGTGGGGCGGGTTTTTGCGGCGCTTGGAAGCCAGGTGGATCTAGTGGCAGGCGTGGCGGCGGAGGAAAGCGAAGCTCGAGCCTTTGAGCGTTATCTGCTCAACACGCTGCACGAACTTTCGCGTCCGGGCAGCTATATGACGGCTGGCAATGCCGCAAACCCCGGGGCCATCGATTGGTCTGCCAAGGCCAAGCCTATCATGGCTGCCCACAGTAAGCGCGATTCCGGCAACGTGTCGGGTAATTCCACAAATGATGTCGGCGCGTGGCAGCCGGGCTGTTTGGATGCGCTGTCAGAGCGAGCGGAGGTGGATGCCTTTTATGCTGCTGCCCGTGCGGAAAAGGAGCGTCAACAAGAACTTATTTCTCTGCATTTGGGGAAGGATGAATTGCGCAGTCCTCTCACCTGTATCCATCGTTCCCTCATTGTACCAAGTCTCGAGGATTACCGTTATACAGGCGCAGACTATGAGGCGGTGAGCGCAGCGTTAGCCTATGCGGAAAAGCAGGCGAACGAGCCTAAGCCGAGTATGGATGACCGCTCGGCGGGTTTGCGACGCGCCGCACGCGAGCTTAAGAAGAGGCGCGCTGAATTTGCGGGGGTACTGGTGCGGGATGCGGGATTTACCGTGGCAGATGCGGCGGCGGAGCTGCGCGATGCTCAGGATGCCCTGCGCTATGCCGCCATTCAGGATGAAGTATGGCGCGGTTTGCAGGATGGGGCAGAGGCACGAGCCAAGGGCATCGTCGTTGTGGCGGCGGGTTCTGCTCATCCGCTTGCAGACGCGGCGGATGGTATTGCAGCCGCTTGGATGGGTGGCAACACCATTATCTATCGCCCGGCTACGTATTCTGCACTGCTTGGGACGCGTTTTTCCGAACTTCTGCGCGAGTGTGGGGTCGAGCTCATTCTGCTCCCCTGCGCTGATGCCGAGATTAGCCACCGCTTGATGAGCGACAAGCGTGTGCATGCCGTGGTGTGTACGACTGCGCCGGATCAGGCGCGTCGTCTTGCAGCGGCGAATCCGGGTGCGTCGATTTTGGCAACTCCGGCGCATGGCCCCAGCGTTTATCTGGCAGAGAGCTGTGATTGGGCACAAGCCGTGCGCGAGATTTCGGCTGCCTCCTTCAGGCGCTCCGGGCAGGGATCCCATTGCCCGCATCTTATTCTGGTGCATGATTCTCTTTGCAACGATGCCGCCTTTTGCGCGGCTCTCGAGGATATCGTGGCTTCCCAGGAGCCCCGTCCCACATGGCTGGAGGGTGCACATCTGGGGCCGATTTCTACGCCGTTGGGGGATTGCGAGCGTCGATTGCTTACGGGCAATTCCGACGATGTGGAGTGGTGGGTCGCGCCTCGTGCCGAAAGTCCCACTTCCCAGCTATGGAGTCCGGGGTTGTGTGCCCATGTGCAGCCACAGGGTGACTTCGTACGCTACGGGCAGCGTCTCCCCATGCTCGGTATTGTGCGCGTGGGCAGCGCTCGTGAAGCTGCGGGGATCCAAATGCAGCTCTCGCGCGGCATTTGCGCTGTCATCTACTCTGATGATGAGGAGGAGATAGCCACGTGGATGCGGGAAGCCGATTGCCGACGGGTGTGCGTGAATTGCTGCCCGACAATGCGCCACGGGGCTTGTCCCATGCCTATGTGTAAGACGAACCAGGGTGGGGCGACGGGGCTCATGCGGGGACTGATGAGCAGTGCGGCAGCCCTTTGCCGGTGGGAGGAGAAGGAGCGGCCCACTGTGCGCAGTCCTCGCCGGAACCTGGAGTTCGATCCAAAGGATATTCTTCCCTCATCGTCCAACGTGGATGAGGCTATGCGACTCTCTGCGGCGGCGGATTCCATTTCGTATTGGTGGGAACAAGAGTTTAGCCGGGAGCGCCTGTTGTCGCCCGTAGAGGGACTACAAGCCGTGCTGACCTACCATCCGGAACGCGTTTGCTTGCGCGTGGAGCGGGAACTGAGCGATACGGATTTGGCCATCATGTTGATGGCGGCCCGGCAGATGCGCTGTCGTATTGAACTGAGCGTCGCAGAAGAGCGCGGATGGCTTTCTTTATTTGCTGAGCAGCACGGCGCTTCAATTAGTTATGCCAGTCGGGAAGATTTTGAGGCGAGTTTTGCAGCGCTCGCGGCTCGCGGGATTTTACTGCGGAATCCCGGAGCTGGTGCGCAGGCCGTGGCGCGTGCCGCAGCTTGCGGGTTGCGCATGGAGTCTTCCCCGGTGATTGCGAACGGTCGTTTGGAACTCATGCGTTATTCAGATGAGCGCGTGGTGATTCGTCCCATCGAGAGGATCCCCCAGGAGTGACCGCGCCGTCGCCCTTTCTGCGGCTTCGCTCCTCACTGCGATTTTCGATTCGTTAATAATGTGCGCGTTGCGTAGATTTTCCTGAACCGCCAACGTATGCGGGAGAGGGCTTTGGAGCCGTCATCATGATGACCATTGGTTGTCACGATTTTTGATACGTGTAAGCAATGATATCGGTCAATAAGAGTATTTCCTCTGCTGATTGACTTCTCTCAAATGCGTTTGCACTAATCGCATTGTAAATCGTATTGACTTAGGCGGTGGGGTGCGGGTACAATGATCGTGTGAAGGGAAGCAAGGCACAAGTGAGTTTGCGCAGTTCTGCTGCGGAGTATTTGACCTATGTGGCATCGGTCGGCGATGGCGGGGAGAGTTTTGAAATTCGCTATGAGGATGAAAATATCTGGCTGACGCAGAAGATGCTCGCGGGGATATACGGCGTGGAGGTGCCCACGATCAATTACCACATCAAGAAAGTTTTCGAAGACGCTGAGCTTCAGGAGGATTCAGTTATTCGAAAATTTCTAATAACTGCCCCGGACGGGAAAAAGTACAACGTGAATCACTATGGGTTGCAGATGGCGATAGCGGTGGGGTTCAAGGTGAACTCTGAGCGCGCCGTCCAGTTCCGCAAGTGGGTCAACGCGATCGCGATGGAGTACACCATCAAAGGCTGGGTAATGGACGACGAGCGGTTGAAGCAAGGCGCCTACTTGACCGATAAGTACTTCGAGGAGCAGCTGGAGCGCGTGCGCGAGATCCGCGCGAGCGAACGAAGATTTTATCAGAAGATCACGGATATTTACGCTACCGCGACTGATTACGACCGCACGGCTGCCGCTACGCGACGATTCTACGCGTCTGTGCAAAATAAGCTGCACTACGCCGTGCATGGGCATACGGCTGCGGAGTTGATTGTGGATCGCGCAGATGCCACAAAAAAGCACATGGGATTGACCACATGGAAGGATGCACCGGAGGGCAAAATCATCAAGAGCGATGTCGTTATCGCGAAAAATTACTTGTCAGCAGAGGAAATGGCGCAGCTCAATCGTCTGGTGAATGCCTACCTGGATTATGCCGAAACGATGGCCCAACGTAAGATCCCCATGACGATGCATGATTGGGAACAACGACTCAATGGGTTCATCCGTATGTTTGAATACGGCGTGCTTACCGATGCGGGCAAGGTGACGGCGGAGATCGCCCGCTTGCATGCCGAGAGCGAGTTTGAGAAATACAGGGTGATCCAAGATCGCGAGTACCTCTCGGACTACGACCGCTACCTGCTGGAACTGGAGGAACGTTGCAAGAAAAAAGAGCAATCCTGACGTCCCACCGAAAGTAGGGAATGCCGGGAGAAGATCCGGTCAGAGTATCCGCGGCTACCCCCATTCCCGCGCGCGGTTACAACGGCCGGCCGTTTTCCCGCAGCCCCGCTGCGCATTCTTCCCAAATCGTAAATCGAAAGTTGACTCACTGGCACCCCATTGCCGGTTGCTTCGGAGTCGCCCCAGGGCAAACGCATTAGAAAATGCGTTTGCTATGTACGATTTACGATGTACGATGTACGATTTATTAATAATGTGCGCGTTGTGCAGTTTTTTCGGATCATTAATGTATGCTGAGATCCCTTTAGAGCCATCATCATAATAACCGTTGCTTGCCACGATTTTTGATACGTATAAACATTGATATCAGCCAATAAGAGTATTTTCTCTCTCGATTAACTTCTCTCAAATGCGTTTGCCGTGGGAGTCGCCCCACGACTGTTGCTTCGGAGTCGCCCCACGACTCCTCACCCCTTCGGGGCAAAAGCTAATGCGTTTGGCCAAACTGGCTTGCCGCCGCCGGCCGTTTTCCCGCAGCCCCGCTGCGCATTCTTCCCAAATCGTAAATCGTAAATCGTAAATCGTAAATCGTAAATCGTAAATCGTAAATCGTAAATCGTAAATCGTAAA
>CANRJD010000015.1 GCA_947630815.1 uncultured Akkermansia sp.
CCCCAAACCTTCTGATCCGTAGTCAGATGCTCTATCCAGTTGAGCTACGAGCGCTTGATAAACTCAGCGCGCGGGGAAGCGCGCCTCGAGCGGGCACAGTATAGCATTCTATGCATCCTTGTCAACTTTTTTTTCAGATTATTTTTGGAAAAATTCATATCTGTTCAATATAAATTGAAATCGTAAATGGGCGGCGTTTAGCTGCCACCGCTTCTTTGTAACCACCACCGCGCACAGCTTTCACGACATCTCTTGCGCACTGGCTCCGCCTCTCCGCTCCGCAGGCGCACTCACTTCTCAAATCGTAAATCGTACATCGTAAATGCCTTGGGGTAAATTAGTGTTTTTTCCAGCCCGGACGGTGACGCTCTGCCAATTCATCCACAACTTGTTCGATGCGCAAGCCCTTGGCGGAGAGAAGCACGATAAGATGGTAGAGAAAATCGGAGGCCTCATAAATGCAACGTTCATCGGATCCGTTCACGGCTTCGATAACGGTTTCCAGTGCTTCCTCACCCACCTTCTGGGCGATGCGGTTGATGCCATCGCGAAAGAGAGAGGTGGTGTAGGATCCCTCGGGCATTTCGGCACGTCGTGTGTTGATAAAATCTTGTAATTCAGTGAGAAAATCGAGATGTGATGGCGTATTCTGTTCACCCCAGCAGGTGTCGGCGCCGGTGTGGCAGGTCGGGCCATGCGGCGTAGCGAGCACCAATAGGGCATCCGCATCGCAGTCCAAGCGAATTTCCCGTGCTTCCAAGAAGTTCCCGCTTGTTTCGCCCTTGGTCCAGAGACATTGGCGGGATCGTGAGAAGAAGGTGACGCGGCCGAGGCGGATGGTGGTATCGAAGGCTTCGCGGTTCATGTAGCCGAGCATGAGCACACGGCGAGTCACAGCATCTTGCACGATAGCCGGGACAAGTCCGGAGCCTTTGGCAAAATCGATTTGAGCGGCATTAGGATGAGGTATCACAGGCGTACGGGGATATTTTGTTGTTTGAGAAAAGATTTGAGTTGAGGGATGGCGATGTCGCCGAAGTGGAAGACCCCTGCGGCCAAAGCGGCATCAGCTTTGCCCAGGTTAAAGGCATCCGCAAAGTCTTGCATGCAGCCGGCGCCGCCACTGGCAATCAAGGGGATGCGCAGTCGTTCGTTGAGCGAGGCGAGGGCGGCGTTCGCAAAGCCGCTGCGTGAACCGTCATGGTCCATGGAAGTAAAAAGGATTTCACCGGCGCCGCGTTCCTGTGCTTCGTATGCCCAGGTGAAGAGTTCGCGCTCGGTTGGTACACGACCGCCGTTCGCATAGCATACCCACTGTCCCGGGGAAACCTGATGCGCGTCAATGGCCACCACGCAGACTTGAGAACCGAAGCGAGTGGCAATGGCGTCGATGAGTTCCGGCTTCCACAGGGCAGAGGAGTTAATGCTCACCTTGTCCGCGCCGGCATCCAGCAGGCGGGCTACATCATCCGGGCCCTGCACTCCCCCTCCCACGGTGAAGGGAATGGAAAGAGCTTCCGCCACGCGTGAAACCATGTCGGTGAAGGTCTTCCTGCCTTCGTGACTGGCGGTGATATCGAGGAACACGAGCTCATCCACCCCTTGCTCGCTGTACGTTTTGCCGAGTTCTACCGGGTCGCCGGCTTCTCGCAGGTTCACAAAGCAGGTGCCTTTCACTGTGCGACCATCTTTTACGTCCAAGCAGGATATGATGCGTTTCGAGAGCATTTTTACGAGAGCGATAAGAGTTTTTGCAGGTCAAGCCGCCCTTCATAATACGCCTTGCCGAACACAACGGACGGTATGCCGGCGGATTGCAGGTCCAGGATGTCCTGGGTGCAGGAAACTCCGCCGCTGGCGATGAGACGGCATGTCGGGAAACGTCGCATGATTTGTGTGTACAGTCCGATGTTCGGGTGGTTCAGCATTCCATCTCGCGAAATGTCCGTGCAGAGGATGCGAGAGACTCCCGCCTCCATCCAGTACGCGATGAAGTCCATAAGCTGTACTCCCCCATCCTGCAACCAGCCCTGCGTGCGGATACGTCCCTCTCGCACATCCGCGCCGATGATGAAGCGCTCACTGCCGTGCTTTGCAAGCCAAGAGGCGACGAGTTCGCGCTGCGAGACGGCGAGGCTGCCGATGGTCACCATGGCGGCGCCCGCGTCGAAAGCGGCTTGCAGGTCAGTATCGCTCGCAATGCCGCCCCCGAAGTCCACGGTGAGCTGTGTGCACGAGGTGATACGCTCGAGCTGGTGGAGATTCACACAGTGGCGCGCCTTTGCTCCATCCAAATCTACCACGTGCAGGCGGCGAAACCCTTGATCGTACAAGCGGCTCGCCACCTCGGCAGGATCGTCTGAATACACCTTTTTGCACGCGTAATCGCCGGCAGAGAGACGCACGCACTTGCCGTCGATCATATCTATAGCCGGTATGAGTTCAATCATGGCAGAGGGATATGAAATTGCGGATAATTTGTTCGCCTGCACAGCCGCTTTTTTCCGGGTGAAACTGCGTGGCGTAAAAATTGCCGCGTTGCATGGCTGCGGCAAAAGGCACCCCACCGTATTCGCAGGTGGCGCAGGTGTCTTGCGTGGGAGGCGCACAAAAGCTGTGCACAAAATAGACGTAGGTGCCTTCCGACATGCCTTGGAACAGCGGCGAACGCAGTCCATGCAGCGAATTCCATCCCATATGCGGTACTTTCAGGGAAGGAAGAGTCGACAGCGCGTGAAAATGGCGCACCCTTGTGCCCGGGAACATGCCCATGCATATGGTGTCGCCCTCTTCGGAATACTCACAGAACAGCTGCAGACCGATGCAGATGCCGAGCACGGGCTGCCGCAGATTAAGTATCGTTTCCACAAGCTTGCAATCACGCAGACTTTGCATGACGTTGGAAGCCTCTCCCTGTCCGGGCAAAATCACGCCGGAAGCGGATGAAATGACGGACGGATCTGCGGTAAGGACAGGTTGTTCGCCCGCGCGTTTCAGCGCATTGAGCACCGATCGAGTGTTCCCCGCATTGTAGTTGATGACGGCAATTGACATGGCGAGCGAGAAAATACTAAAGTGTCCCCTTGCTGGAAGGAAGGACAAGGTGGCGGACATCGCGTTGCACCGCCATACGCAGCGCACGTGCAAAGGCTTTGAAGACGGCTTCGATGCGGTGGTGATCGTTCATGCCGGTGGCGGAGATGTTCAGGTTCATCTGCGCGGCATCACTCAGGCTTTTAAAGAAGTGGAAAAACATTTCCGTCGGCAGATTGCCCACCCGATCGTGCTGAAAAGTCACATCCCATTCCAACCACGGCCTCCCGCCGAAGTCGAGAGCAACGCGGCACAGACTGTCGTCCATCGGCAGACAATATCCGTAGCGTTGGATGCCGACTTTATCACCGAGAGCGAGCCGCAGGCACTTCCCGAGGGCAAGCGCCGTGTCTTCCATGGTGTGGTGCTCATCCACGTCCAAGTCCCCCTTGGCGTGAATGGTGAGCGAGAGGGCGCCGTGCACCACGAGTTGGCAGAGCATGTGGTCCAGGAAGGGCAGACCAGTGTCGATGTCGCTCGCTCCTGGACGATCCGGGTCCAGCCGCACAAGGATATCTGTCTCGCGCGTTTTGCTGTGCAGCTCGGTCGTGCGTTCGCCGGCCAGCAGCACCTCCGCCACTTTGTCCCAGCCGAAGTCCGGACCGAGACGCAGCATGCCGCAGCCCAAATTGCGGGCAAGCTGCTCGTCCGCGTCGCGATCACCGATGACATAGGAGTGCTTCAAATCGCACGAGCCATCGAGATAGGAACTCAGCATGGCGGTGCCGGGTTTACGGGTGGGTGCGTGATCCTCGGGGAAGTGTCGGTCAATAAAAATGTCGTCAAACTCAATCCCCTCGCCTCGCAGCGTATCGAGCAAAAAATTCTGCACCGGCCAAAATTGTTCCTCAGGGAAGGAGGCCGTGCCGAGGCCGTCTTGATTGCTCACCATGACGAGCCGGTAGTCCGTACGGTCGCAGATGGCGGTGAGTGCCCGGAAAAGACCGGGCATGAAAGCGAACTTTTCCAAGCTGTCCACCTGCTCATCGGGCGGTTCCCGAAGCAGTGTGCCGTCGCGGTCGATGAAGAGTACTTTTTTCATGAAAGATTCAACAGAGAAGGGTCGGAATCAAGTTTGCGGAGGGCGGCGATCAGGGCGTCATTTTGTTGAGGAGAGCCTATTGTAATCCGCAGGCAATTGCGGCAGAGCGTGGCGCTGTCGCGATTGCGCACGATGATGCCCTCCCGCGCCAAGGCATTGTATATGCTCTGCGCATGGCTCACCTGCACCAGCAGAAAGTTTGCACGGCTGGGGAATACGCGCGTGCAGAGCTTCATTTCCCGCAGTTGTCCCTCCATGCGCTTGCGTTCAGAAAGGATGGCAGCCACCTGTTGCCGTACACTGTCGGCACGCCCGAGTTGCTCCAGTGCGTAAGCTGCAGTGAGCCGGTTGACATTGTACGGGTACTTTACCTTGTTGAAGCAGGCGATGAGCCCCGGGTGCGCCAAGGCCATACCCAACCGTACGCCGGCGCTCGCCCACGCTTTCGAGAAAGTCCGCAGCAGGATCAAGCGCGGGTAATCTTTCAGCAGGGGCAGCATTCCCTCATCCTCCGCAAAATCGATATAGGCCTCATCCACCACGACGATGCCCGAAAAACGTTGCAGCGTTTCCAGAATCTCCTCTTTTGGCAGCATGTTGCCCGTCGGGTTGTTCGGGCTGCACAGGAAAATCACCTTCGTGCGTGCATCTACCTCGTTCAACAGATCCTGCGCGCAGAAATCGAAGTTCTCCCGCAAGGGTACGGCAGTACAGTCCACCTGATTGATGTGCGCACACACGGAATACATGCCGTAAGTCGGATCCGGTGTGAGGATGCGATCTACCCGCGGTTCACAGAAAATGCGCATTGTCAAATCAATGGCCTCATCGCTTCCATTGCCTAAGAAGATGCACTCTGCAGCAATTCCCAAGTGCTTGGCAAGTCTCTGCTTGAGTTCGCGCTGCAAGGGATCGGGGTAGCGGTTGAACGGCTCGTTGAAGGGGGACTCATTTGCGTCCAGACACACATCGGCCGGCAGACCAGCCGCCTCATCACGCGCCGAGCTGTACGGCTTGAGCGCAAGAATATCCGGCCGAACAAGAGCGCGCAGTTGCGCCGGTAATTCGTCCGCCGGGTGCGGGGAAGGCGCGTCGTTGCATGACTGCAGGCGCAAACTCATGGCGTTTTTGTGCGCCCCCAATCCCTCGGCTTCGGCCATAATCTCCACAGTGGAACCAATGTGGCGCAGACCCTCGGCTGAGAGTTCCTGGAGCGTCATTTTGCGCATAAAACTGTGTAGGCCGAGCGAGCTGTAGCCCTTCGTGCAGCCCATGGTGGGCAGGGTATGATTGGTGCCGGAGGCGTAATCGCCCGCGCTTTCGCAGCTGTAGTTGCCGATGAAAACAGAACCCGCGTGTACGATCTTTTCCGCCACCGCACGTGCGTGCTCCACCGCGAGGATGAGGTGCTCCGGCGCGTATTCGTTCGTAAAGTCCAGCGCATCCTGCTCTCTGGGGAGCAGAACCGCCAAGCTGTGTTCCAGCGCTTGCGCGGCAACTTCGCGCCGTTCCAGCATCGCGAGCTGACGCTCCAGTTCTTCCAATACGCTGTTGAGCACGCCCTCGTCTGTCGTCACGAGAACCACCTGACTATCCGCTCCGTGTTCAGCCTGGCTGAGGAGATCCGCCGCCACAAATGCTGGGTTGCATGTGGCATCGGCATACACCTCCACCTCACTGGGCCCCGCCGGCATATCAATGGCGACGCCGTCCAGCGAGACAATCTGCTTTGCAGCGGTGACATAACGATTGCCGGGGCCAAAAATTTTATCTACCTTGGGGATGGTTTGGGTGCCGTAAGCCATGGCGGCGATAGCCTGCGCTCCGCCAACGCAGAAGAGTTGGGTGATGCCGCAAAGCCGCGCTGCGTATAAGATGGCGGGGTTCACTTGACCATTCTTGCCCGGAGGTGTGCAGAGTATCCGCTCCCGGCAGCCCGCCAGACGAGCCGGTTCCGCCAGCATCAACACGGTGGAGAAGAGGGGAGCAGAGCCGCCGGGTACGTAAATGCCCACGCGCTGAATCGGTACACTGCGTTGCTCGCAGAGTACGCCGGGCTGTGTTTCCAGTCTGATGTCCGGTGTGCGCTGGGCGGCATGAAAGCGGGAGATGTTGGCGTGTGCGCGCTCAATGGCCTGTCGAAGCTGCAGCGGCAGCTTCCGAATACCGGCTTCGCAATCCTCCGGGCTGATCCGGAGGCTGAGCAGCTCGCAGTGGTCAAAGCGCAGGCTGAGTTCGCGCAACGCTCGGTCGCCATTCAGGCGTACTTCTGCCACGATGGGCTCCACTACTGCGCGCAGTTCCGCCATGTTCGGCATGGGGCGCTGCGTCAATTCTTTCCATTGCTCCCGTGATGGGCAACGCTTCACTTGCATAATCGTCATAGCACCATTTTCTCTATCGGCAGCACCAGAATCCCTTGGGCTCCCGCTTCCTTGAGCCGTCCCACCTTTTCCCAGAAACTGTCTTCCTCTAGGACCGTGTGCACGCTGCACCAGCCCTCCTGTGCCAGCGGCATCACCGTTGGGCTCTTAATACCCGACAGCTCATGCAACACGGAATCCAGCGCTTCTTTCGGCACATTCATCAGTACGTACTTCTTACCGGCCGCTCCCTGCAGGGCTTTAAAACGGAAAATCAGTTCATCGAGAATTTCTCGCTTTTCTGCGCTCAGCTCCGGTTGGGCAATGAGCACGGCCTCGCTCTGCATCACGACCTCCACTTCACGCAGATTGTTGCTGACAAGTGTGGATCCCGAGCTGACGATGTCGAAGATAGCATCTGCCAGACCAATGCCCGTTGCAATCTCTACCGATCCGGTGATCACGTGGATATGTGCGTGGACGCCCTGCGATTCTAGGAAACGCTGCAATATGTTCGGGTATGAAGTGGCGATTTTTTTATTTTCCAGCCAGCTGACGTCCGTGTAATCCGCTTCCTTGGGTACAGCGATGGACAGGCGACATCCGCCAAACCCGAGCCGGTGCGCTACTTCGGCTCGAGCTCCTTGCTCCGTCAGTTCGTTCATGCCTACAATTCCCGCATCCGCCACTCCGTCAGCCACTGTCTGCGGTATATCGTCGTCGCGCAGGAAAAGCACCTCCAACGGGAATTTGCGCGCTTCCACCAAAAGCGCCCTCCTGCCGGCTTCTACCTTAATGCCAGCCTCCGTCAGAAGGCGTAGTGTGTCTTCGTTGAGTCGTCCTTTGGATTGTACAGCTATTCTCAGTCTCGTATTCATATCTCTTTTTTATGTCGGCTCAAGCAGCATGCGCTTGCACAATTTCGCCTCACCGCTTCAAACTGGGTGATGTTAGGCATGCTTGGAATGGATAGTGAGCCGGTGTGTCATTCGCGCCCATACTATCATATGCGCGCCCGCCCGTCAAGACTGCATCCCAGGGCAGGGCAACCGCATTAGAAAATGCGGTTGCCTATGTACGATTTACGATGGACGATGTACGATTTGGAAAATTCCCGCGCCTCCGGCGCGCTAAATTCACAAATCGTAAATCATAAATCGTAAATGAATTGCGTTTCCTTGGGACGTATGTGATCGTCCGGAGGGTTTTCCTTACTTTTAACGGCTTCGTGCTCGCATTTCACTCGAAACAACTTAGTCTTGCTTTTCAGGCATTTGCCAGTACAATGGGGGGCATGTCCGTGCCGCAAAATACGATAGCTTTGATTTTCGATTTTGATAAAACACTTAGCCCGCACAATATGCAGGAGGATACGATATTCCCGGAGTTTGGAATTGATGCGGAAAAGTTCTGGTCCAAGTGTAATTGTCGAAGTTTGGAGGAAGGCTGGGATGGCGAGCTGAGTTACCTGAAAGAGTTGCTGGACGTGCTGCGGATGGATGGAGTAAGCAATGCGCGTTTGCGCGAAATGGGCAAAAAGCTGACATTCTACCGCGGCATACCGGACTTTTTTCGTGAGCTACCGAAGCGTACTCTGAGCGAGAAACATTTGCAGGGCGGTGTACATATTGAGTTCTACATCGTGTCTAGTGGGCTAAAGGCCATCATCGATGGCTCGGCTCTGCGCCCTTACATGCGAGAGGTCTTCGGCTGCGAATTCAGCGAGAGTGACGGATGCATCGAATTTCCGAAGCGAGTGCTCTCTCATACCACGAAAACGCAATTTCTCTTCCGTATCAACAAAGGAATGTTGCGATATACGGAGGATGTCAATGACCACATGGATGCCGATTTGCGCCCTATCCCATTCAGCAACATGATTTACGTGGGCGACGGCCCAACGGATGTGCCTTGCTTCACCGTCATGCGTCACCAGGGCGGGCATAGCATCGCTGTGTACGATCCGGATGATGAAACGCGTCAAAGTTTTCGCAAGGGATACAGTCTCAAAACGGATCAGCAGCGTGTGGATTTCTTTGCTCCTGCGGATTACCGTGTGGGCAGCCATCTCTTCAACATCATTGAGGAGACCGTGCGGCACATCGCAGATAAAATTTTACGCACACAGGGCATGTAGCCTGTGCAATTGCATTTGAAAATGTAAGTTGCGATTTATTGACAACGTGCGTGTTACGTAAATTTGTTCTGAAAGGCGGATGTGCTCAAGAATGAGGAAGGAATTACTTCATTCGCATCGCGGAGTGTGCTGACATTGCGGTTTTCGTGTTTGTAAATAGGCGCCTCCAGGCACCCTCGCTTCCCGTCCTTTTCTAATCACCTCCGCGCACAGCTCCACCACACCCCTTTGCCCCTGCCTCGCAAAATTCGCGCGTAAGCGCGGGAATTTCCTAATCGTAAATCATAAATGACAGACGTATTTTCTAATGCGTCTGCCGTGCGGGGTCAAGGCTGTGCCGTTTCTTGAGGAAGAAAACGCTCCACGTTGTGGCCGTGAGCGGACGGAAGGAGAATGATGCGCTTTGCTCCGATCTCATGCAGCAGATCGGGGTGTTCAATCGGTTCGTGCGAATTGTAACCGAGAATGAGCACATCGGCATGCCGAAATTCGGGAGGTAGCGCTTCATAGGTGGATAGCGCGGCGTTGCCGATGAAGAGGAAGCGCTGGGCGTCCGTCCTTTGCCAGCAGATGATCGGGGATGCGTTGGCGGAGTATGAGACTGGCTGACTGGCAGGCGGCGCAAATATGGTGAAGACACCGGCGGGGGTTGTATAGCTCTGTGGCGGAGTCCCGGGCGGGGCTGTGAAAAAGTGCAGTTGGGGCCAAGTCTGTGTGAAGACGTCCTTGGCGGCTGCCTGGCGAGGAGCCGGACAGAGGGCAGGGGAATACCCGGCGTGGAAAAGAGCTGGCTGCAGCACATAGCGAACGTCATTTTCCCTGTGCACATCGCCTGCCAGGATACCCGGATTTCCCAGCACACACGCGGATTTGCCGTGGCCAAGGGGCATGAGCATGTAATCGCTTGCGGGCGCCGGCGGCGCTGCGGGCAAAAAAGCCCCCGGAAAGGAGCCACAATACCCCACCAGCGACACCAGCCAGCCTGCACCCCGGAGTGCACACGCTTGCACCAAGTCCCCAAAGTAGGGCACACCCGCAAACACCAGCATCAGCAACCCTAAGAACATTGTCACTGGCAACAGGGGAGCGATGAGAATATTGACCAGGTAACTGGCTGTGTTCACCACGTGAAAATGCGCGATGGAGAGCGGCAGGGATACCAGCCATGCGCATATCGATACGACAACCGTCCCGCGCACGAAAAGCTCTGCGCTCGCTGTCAGTCGCTCCCAGTGCGTGTGGATGCGTGCCGGGATGTAAGAGTCCGGCCCGAACCAAGGCGTGTCCGACATTCCGTAACGTACGCCCAAGCAAATGGCGCCGTACACAACGAAGGATAGCCTGAACCCCGGTTGGTAGAATTGCCACGGCTGAAGCATGAGTATGACGATCGCCGCAAAACACCACGTGTTCAAATAACTTGGACGCCGCCTCAGGATAAGGCTACCCATGAGCACCGCCAGCATCACGTACGCGCGCAGCGCCGGCACAGCCATACCCGTGGCAAACACATACAGCCCCACCCCAATGAGTAGCGCCGGGCGTCCGACCCTCGGATGAACTCGGCACCACCGCAGCAGCATCCACAAGATGCCCGCGACAATGCCCACATGAAGCCCGCTCACGGCGAAAGCATGCAGACAGCCCCCGCGACGAAAAATATCGATCGTGCTGGTATCTGCACGATCTTTTTCACCAAGCACGAGGGCACACAGCACCTGGCGACGGATGTCATCCTCCGTGCCGGGTGGCATCAGACGGTCTGCCAGGGCAGAGCGTACCTCGGCCGCTGCACGCAGTATTGTGGCATAGCCGAGTGTGCTGCCTTCGCGCTCGAACCTCAGGCAATCCAAACACGCAGCTATCCCGCTTCCGCGCATCCACTCAGCTTGGGAAAACATCCCGGGTACGAGAGGAGTCTCCACATTCCGCAGGGAACCTATGATATGGACGTAGTCCCCCGGCTGTACCGTCAATTTGCCGTACGCCGCCACTCGCACGCCGAGCGGATCTGTCTCCACAATGCATCCACGATTGAGCGAGCGGATGACTGTGCCTCGCAGCTCCACGGCAACGGGCGGTGGCATGGCGGTGATCTCCAACTCATCTTCCGCACGTTGACGCAACGCCAGACAAAGCACCATAATCACCCCGCAAAAAAAGGCGCACAGTAGTATCCGGTACGCACGCAACGCAGCGGCCGCCGCCAGTGCCACGCAAACTATTGCCCAACCCGGCGTGCCCCCATAGATGACCCCGACCACTACCGCGAGCGGCAGCATTAGGGGCGCGCGGTTCACCAGATCGCGGCAGGCGCGGTACACAGCGCGTCCCCTGCGCTTGGGTTCATCCGGAGGCGGCGTACTCATGCTCGGCATCATTCAGGCGCGTTGCCGAGCCGAGCGCAGAGAGTGGAGCCGCATGAGCATTTTGGGGTGCAGCTCGCGGCGTATCCAGTCGTACGCAAGCGGGAGCTGCCCCTCGCGGTAGGCGCGGCCAATGCTGGCTTCCACTTCGGTGGCGTTGCCGACAAGGCGCAGAAAATCGTTCGAGGTGAGCTGCACGAAAGTCTCGCCGTCGATCTGCCCGTGGCATTCAGCGAGCAAAAATTCGCGAACATAGAGCGCCAGCACAGCATCCCCGATCCACGCCTCGGCGCGCACGGCTGGGTCATGTTCCGGACGATGCGTTTTCATGAGAGTTGAGGCAAGAGGCCCTAGGTTAATTGCGGGAGCGGGGCTCACGCTCAGCAGCGGTTTTGCCGCCGGGCGCAGTGACAAAAGGCGCACCGCCGGTAGGCGCCTTCTCCGTGAAGGCAATGCCGGGGGTCTCCGTAGGTACGCCGGCCACGGGAAAATCCTTGCGCAGAGGGTGGAAGGGGTAATCCTCCCACATCATGATGCGCCGCAAATCAGGGTGCCCCTCAAAATGAATGCCCATCAGGTCGTACTGCTCGCGCTCCAGCCAGTTGGCCGAGCGCCAGACTCCCACCAGCGAGGGCAGAGTGGCGTCGTTCTCTTCCAGCGGCGTGCGCACCAGCAGGTTGGCACCCGTCTCAGCTTGGGTGATGGTGTAATCCACCTCGTAGCGCGGCTCTTCCCCCATGTGGTCCACCGCCGATACGCACAGCAGCATATCAAAACCGCATGCCTCTTTCGCGTAGCGCATCACCTCCACCAGCTGCTCTCGCGGCACGGTGAACGTGGTATCGCCACGGAAATCCCGGAGCGCAAGTTGCGGAAAACGGGCGTGAATTTTATCGCAGGCTTCGCGGGCTGCGTCTGTGTGGCTTTTTGTAGGCATAGGCAAGAGGGAATCAGTGGTTTCCTTAATCAGTGACGGCTGCCGTGTTGGTGCAGGCGGCGCGCTGGGCTTCGCGCAGGTCGTGCGTCTTGAAAAATCCCTTCAGCGGGTGATCCGTCTTCATGATCTTATCCTGCAGCGTAATGAGACCCTGCAGCAGAGCTTCCGGACGCGGTGGACAGCCGGAAATATACACATCCACCGGTACTATCTTGTCCACTCCTTGCAGCACGGAGTACGAGCGGAACATCCCGCCTGAGCACGCGCACGCCCCGCAGGCAATGCACCACTTCGGCTCCGGCATTTGATCCCAAATGCGCCGCACGAGTCCGGCCATTTTGTAAGTAATAGTTCCGCAAATGAACATGAAGTCCGCCTGACGTGGGGCGTACCTGTTGACCTCGGACCCGAAGCGCGATATGTCGTAGCGCGAGCATGATGCCGCCATGTATTCAATTGCGCAGCATGATGTTCCCATCGGCATTGGCCACAGTGAGTACTTGTGCATCCAGTTGATCGCCGCCTCCAGCGTCGTGTACACAAACCCACCGTCCGCATCCGGGTCACACATGTAGTTCTGCTCTATTTGCTCTTGGGTGTCCGTAGCCATCACGCGCTCGAGGATACTCAACGCCTGCGAAATTGTCAAGCAGTTTCGCGTGCACTTCACGGAAGAAAGCACATGTCACACGTGTCCCAATAAAATCTTCTCCGGGCATATTCAACCCATTCCTTATGCGCTTCCCATGGATGAAGGAGGTAAGCCAGCGAGAAGCTCAAACCATTGCTGATTGAGCTAGGCTGTGAAAGCCCCCGATGGTTCGGAGTGGGATTGGACAAAACACAGCTTTTGCCCGGAGGGCGAAATTGACCTTACGTCCGTCGGCAGTTTTCACCCTCCGGGCAACGTATGCCGTCCACCCCGAGTCACCGGCGTGCGAATTTGGCAATCGTACATCGTACATGGGCAAACGCATATCCTGATGCGTTTGCCCTAGAAGTCCCCAAATTCCCGCGCCTCTGGCGCGCCATAATTTAAATCGTACATCGTACATAGGCAGGCTCCGTCTGCCTCCGTCGTAAATCGTAAATGAATTGTTCTTTGTATATAAGCCTTGTATGTGGGATAATTCGTTCGGAGTCGGGAGAAAACGGCATGAGGAAAAAATTGTGATTAGATGAAGAAAACGCTGTACATCTTCTTTAAAAAGTGATAGTCTGCGGGTAATCCTCGCTTCTATTCCGGGGACAGGTGTCCCGCGCGCTCACGGCGTGCGGGGGACTTGGGTCTATTTCAACCTCTAACTAACTTCTCCGATGAAACTCCACCTCCCTACAGGTCTCCGCAAGGCTCTGTTGGTATGCCTTGCTGCAGTCGCTTTACCTGCTGCTACCATCCCTACCACTGTTGCCTCCGCCTCCGGCATTGCCGCTGCGTTTCTCATCGCTAGCCAACGGGCGGCAGCAGAAGGATTGTCTTTAGGAACAAAGGAGGTCGAGGGGCAAGAAACAGTTGATTCGATCACTGTAGATAATGACGAGGCGGGATCTATCTCAGGCGGTGTTAAGATAGGCAACGATGAATCGTTGACGGTAACGGGAACATTAAGCGGGACATTGCAGAAGAGTCTGCGCATTTCGTCGGGTGTGAATAACCAATCGTCCACTGGTAAAGTCTACTTGAGGTCGGGTGGCACGATGGATGGGAACATGAATGTTTTTGACGGCATAACCATTTGTATCGGCAATGGTCAAACTCTCTCAGTAGCGGCTCTGGGTGGCAATGGTGGAGTATTTAACGCTGATGGAGAGGGTGCTACGCTAAAAGTTACAGGAACAGCAGAGCAGGAAGGGCAGAAACAGACAATTGAAGGCAACGTTGCTGTGGAGCTGGATAGTAACGCTGTGCAAGTGCTGCAAGAATCTACCATTAAGGGAAAATTGACGTTGGGTGGCGGCTCCGTGCTCAAAGCGTACAAAAGCTTACAGTGGTCGGAGGATTGGCTGCAGTTGGATGGTCTGTTGGAGGGGACCGGCACCATCCAGGTAGGAGGAGCCGGAGCCAACGGCTATACAGGCGGCAAACTCATTTGGAAGGGAACGACGAACAGCGCAACGGCGAAGCTTAAGTTTGACGGTACCGCAACGCTGGAGCTGCACAATAACCTGTCAGTCTCGGCTCTCAGTTTTGCGGAGGGAGCGCAGAGCGCCACCATTGCGCGTGGCTCCGATGTCGGTGAGACCGTCACGCTCAGTTTAGGTACGATCACAGTGAACTCGGCGGGTTCCGGCATTACAATCGGTATTGATGGCGGTGTTTTACTGGATTTTTCCGACATTGCCAAGAGTGGAGAGGGTAAGTTGACAATCAACTTGACCGAATACACAGATCAGACCGAATTTCAGCTATTCGAATCATCACTGTTTGGTACGTGGCTCTCAAGTCATCAAGAGGATTGGAGTGACTACATCGATTTCCAAGGGCTTGATATTGGCAAGAAGGCGTCGTTGGATACCAGCCGCGCAGGCTATGTCACAGTTTCCACGACGAGTAAGAGCTACACGTATGGTGGAACATCGGACCTCACTTGGCAGGTAGGTCAAGATAGCGGGTGGACGACTGGCGGAGCGTGGGAACAGGGAGGCATCGTGCAATTTACGGCGAGTTCCGGTGTGCATACGGTGACGCTTGGGGGTGAGGTGACGGCTGATCAGCTTGAGATCACGCAGGCGGGTGCGACGTACAACTTCACCGGGAATCATACGCTCACCTTGGGAGAATTTAAGGCGAGAGGTGACACCGTCGTCAACGTGTCGTTTGCGGAGGGAACAAACGTACACGTCACCAGAGACATGACCTTTGAAGCCCAAGGAAGGAATGAACTGACTTTTGGCGAGCGGCTCATCGTGGATGGCAAAGTCACGGTATGGGGCGGGGGCGGTGGGGTCGCGGTAGGAGAGAGCGCGGCCCAACTCACATTGAAAAAAGGAGGCACCTTCGGGGAGTTGGACGTATCGTGGCGTACTAACCTCCTCCTCGGAGACGACGTTGTCCTCGAGCAGGGGTTTGCGTTCAATAACTCCGCTCACGCAGCCGTCTTCTCTCGCACACAGGATGCAGTGGACGCCCAAAAGGACGTTTATGTGGTGATGGAGAACAGTAGCTCCTTCAACAGCGATGGTGCGAATTCTCATTTTCAATTTACCGATGTAGGTTTCAAAGTAAGGGGAAGCAAGCATAGCATTACACTGTCGGGTCCTAATTGGAACATAGGGGGGAATCTGGCTGCTGAGGATGAAGGTGCCCTCAGCACAACCCAAGGAATGAACTTCACGGTGACTGGTAAATTGATCGTCGATACAACAGGGACGATTGATTTGCAAGGTTCTACTGTAACGGTAGGCGGTGCCAGTGTAGCCAATAAAGGCGATGCAGGACTGAAACTGAGAGATGGCGCGTCTTTGACGCTGACAGAGGAACTCAGCGGGGAAGGACAGGTGACGCACTGGGGCAAAACGCTCACGCTCAAAAAAGGCGGCAAGATCGGCTCAATTAGCATGGCTTGGGGCACGGCAGGCGAGACTATGGAGCTTGTTCTGGGAGCCGATTTAGAGCTGAATACCTTCGTATCTCCTGGGTTCAACGCGACGATGGCGAACATAAATCGGGATGCTGAGATTTCCGAGTCCACTGTCTACGTGCTTTTCAACATCGGAGACGAGGCATCGCAGAGTCTCGCTGATTTTTACAAACGTCTCAAATTCAATGAAGAAAAAGTTGTTATAGGTGATGGTGTTGGCATCGGAAAGACTGGGAGTGAGAAGCTCACAATAACGGATGAAGGTACGTTAGAGTGCTCGCTTAAAATTAAGGAAGGCGACATGGAATTTCAGGGGGCTGTGACTTTCAACAAAGACATCGTTCTTGCCGGTGGCAATGCCGTCTTTAATGCGTCTGGCAACGCTGTCACGGGTAAATTGGAGGGGGCTTCAGGATCGCTCACGCTAGGAAATTCTGCGTCTCTTTCCCTAAATGGAGGAATCAACGGCTCTCTCACAAACCTCACCCTCGGCGCATCTGCCGTCCTAGACGTGAAGTCCGGTACGCTGAATCTCACGGGAAATCTGAGTTTTGAAACGGAAAGTAAGATCAAGCTTAATGAGAGTGGTCAAAAAATTACGCTTACCTCAAGTGCGTTGCAGGGTATTTCTGACAAAACGCTTGCTATTGAGTTGACTTCGGCTTTTATGGGTGATAGTGCATCCAACAGCATTCAGCTTTTCACCTATTGGGATGAAGCGTGGGACAAGCTCTTCACTTTCTCAGTTGAGGGTGATTCTGGAGTCGCCTACAAAGGTCTTCACGTCGATAGTGGCATGCTCGTGTGGGGAGATGAACCGATGCCAGGGGGAGACATGACGTGGAGCGGGGCAGGGACTGCTGTGACATTGGGCGACAGTATCTCCGGCGACGGATGGTCTGCAACGGGGGCGGTGGATGACACCAAGACGGTGACTCTGGAGGGAAGCGCAGCGGCTGTTGCTGTTGACGTTGATGGGGGAGATGACAATGTAGTGACCATGAAGTCGCTCACTGTGGGGAATGCTGGAGGATCGGCGACGACATACACTTTCAGCGCGGCGAGCGATCAGACGTTGAAGGTATCTGAGGGGGTGACCATTAACGATAGCAGTGTCTTTGGCGAGCATGTAGTGGTCGACGCGACTGGCTCAACGGTGGCAGTAAATGGTGGCATAACGAAATTTGAGAACGGCAGCACGCTTACTGCAGGTAAGCTGACGATCAGCGGTCAAGGTACGGTGGTGGAGCTGCACAGTGCTGCTGATTCAGTGAATGTGCAGGGGACATTGGCAAATGATGTAAGCGGTGGTAATGTTGTCGGAGTTAACGGTGATGGGGGCATTGAGATAGAAGATGGAGCCACACTGAGGTTGACCTCGGACGTGTTTAGCGACCTAGCCTACGCGAAGGGGCTTGGTACGGTGGATATCGCCATTGGTGGATCTCCAACGGGAAAATGGGACAACTGGTTCGGTAACCTTTTCCCTGCCGTGGCCTATGATGGTGCAGAACTCACTTTACGACTGAGCAGCAGCACCAACCTTATCTTGGACGGAAACTTGGGTGATCGCCTGCAGAATGCAAAGAAGGTTGACATTGAGAACGGCAGCAGCGTGATCGTGAACGCCAAGGGGAGTGGCGGTCAGGATTTATTCAATGTGGGAACAGATCACGAGCTGCACATTGAAGGATCGGGAGCTGACGGAGCAGGTGCATTGGTGATTGGTCAGGCAGAGACAATCTCTTGGGCTTTCGTGCTGGATGGCGCCGCAACGGTGACCAACACTGCGGCGATGATGCTCACCGGTGAACTTGACACTGGCAGTGATGGAAAGGCCCTCACGAAGAAGGGGAACGGTACGTTGGAGTTTGGCGACAGTTTCTCTACAAAGGCGGGTAGCAGCGGCACGGTTGCTGTGGAGGAAGGGACGTTGAAACTGAGCAACACGACAAATGCCAATGCGTTGCAGAATCATACCATTGTTCTTACTTCCGGCTCAACGCTGGAGAGCGGCATCACGGGAACAGTCAAGGCGCTCACCGGCACGGGGACGCTGAATGTGACGGACGGAGAGCTGACACTGACTGATGCGACCAGCAGCACCCTCACGAGTCTGCAACTGGCAGCGGGTGCCAAGCTGACGGTGAGCAAGGGAAATTTTGCCATCACCAGCGCCTTGACTTGGGGCAAGGGCAGTGTGCTGAAGCTCGGGGCGAAGCTCACGATCGACTTGACCGGCGTTTCATCCCTGACGGCGCCGGAGGGGGCGCATAAGCTTAAGATAGACTTGGCGAGCGATGCGCTGGATCAGAACAATAGCTACCAACTCTTCCGCGGTTGGCGGGAAGACTGGAATTCCGCAGATCTCTTTGATTTCACCATTGATGGGCAGGCTGTAGATACAAACACGTACGCAGATCTTCGCCTCAACTCCGAGGGTAAACTTGAGTGGGGTGGCTCGTCTCCCGCTCCTGAGGAACTGACATGGTACACACCGGGCGAGGGAAATACGTGGGGTACAAGTGGCACAGGATGGGGAGAAGAGGGGACAGCTGCATGGAATAATCAAGGACAGACGACTGCAGTCTTTAATGATACCACAGGCGAGGAAGTGACGATTTCCGGTGCGCTCAAGGCGGCGGTTGTTCAGGTGAAGGGCGGTGGACAGATGTGGGGATTCAAAGTAGGGAGAGACGATTCTCTCACGGTGAATGAGACTTTGAACGTGGGAGACAGCACCAAACTCGCCATTTCCGGTGAGGGAGGTGTAGATGTCAAAGGAGGAGTAGCGCTCGGAGTGGGCTCGTCTATTCTTTTGAAGGAGGGTAGTAGGTTGACAACTGGCAAAACATGGACATTTGGCTCGAATTCGGGTGTGCAAATGGAGTCAGATTCGACGCTCGTTTATACCTTTAGCGATTCTGAGAACTTCCTTTCTTTAGTGAAAACTCTCTCCACGACTGCCGATGCTACCGGAGCTATGCTGGAGCTGGCAGGTACAGAAGACGTCTCAGTTACTGTTAACGAGAATATTACGTTTGCAACAGGGTTGAAAAAAACGGAGGGTGGCATCACACTCACTGCTCTGGAAGCGGGGCAGAGTATTACGATAGGGGGGGAGATTGACGTAAAGTCTCTGAGTTGGATAGGGGCAGAGGGCGGCAGCCCAAATAATCTGACCTTAAAGAAAGGGGGGCGTATCCACGGCAATTTGTTACTAACACTGTACGGTACTCTCATATTGGGGGGTGATCTTGTTGTCGGGGGAGAGATTCAATCAGGTGCCTATGCCGAAAATGTGGTTGGAACAGGGAATGAATATCTGCTTGTGGAGCGCTCTGGAGAAATGCCGTGGAATACATTTTTGAGCAGTTACACAAATCGGGTTACTTTAGGTGGCGTAGGCATGGGAAAAGCTGGTGTAGAAGAACTCATCATCAACGATGAAGCCACTCTTGAGAATAATTTTAAAGTGTCAGAAGGAACTGTTACCTTCCGAGGGACGGTGACGATTACTGACAAAAAATTGGCGCTTAGTGACGGTGCGACGGTGAACTTCAACGGAGGAATTGCTGCAAGTCTCACAGCGTTGACATTAGGCAGTCACGCAAAGATGAGCATTGCTAGTGGGGAAACCCTCACGTTGAGAGGAGGGTTTACTTGGGGACAGGGCGCTATACTCGACTTGGGGTCAAAGCTGACGATTGCGCTAGACGGCGGCTCCCTCATCAAGCCGGGTGCTCAGGATCTGCTTACGATCGATTTGTCTGCTGATGTGCTGTCTGCGGCAGGTAGCGGCAATTGGCAGCTTTTCAGTGGATGGAACGAAATTGCGCAATGGAGTCAGTACATCGACTTTACCGTGGATGGAAGTCCCGTCAATTCTGAGGTATTTAGGGAACTCAAGCTGAATGAGAGCGGATATCTCACGTGGGCGTCATCCTTACTTGCCGGCGGCTACATCTATGATGGCTCAAAGGATTTGATCTGGGATGACAGCACTTCAACTAACACCGGGTGGCAAACGGATCAGGCGTACGAGAATAATGCCTCCGTACAATTCACGGCAAATGAGGGAACTCACGCCGTGAAGGTAGGCAGCGATGTGGTGGCGGGCAGTCTCCGCGTGACGGGGCGCGCAAAATACAACGTAACCTCTTCGGCAGATGGAGCTGCGCATCTCCTCATCGTCAAGAACAAGATGGAGTTGGTCGCTGGATCAGAGTTGAGTTTCAGCAAGGATGTGCAGCTCCAGTTGGATGGTACGGCATCCTTGGCTGAGGGAAGCAAGCTTGCGGTGAGCAGCAATATCAATCTGGGGGATACCGGCCGTTTCGATGGTACGGGCAACATTGAAAAGGGGGTGGATGTGAACCAGGTGTACGTTCAGTTCCAAGTAGATCAAGATAGGAGTTCTGACAAAGACTTTGGACAATGGTTCGCGGACAGGCTGGGCGGCGTGGAACTCGGGGCGGGCGTAGGCTTCCAAAAGACCGGTACAGGCAAACTCACTTTTGACAAGAGAGCCGGCACGTTGGATAAAGCGTTGGATATTGCTGCTGGATCGCTTTCCCTCAATGGGGCGAGCTACACTTTGAGCGAACAACTCACTGGCACTGGCAAACTCATCGTAGTAACCGGCGGTTTAGGGACGGTGACCCTGAGCAAAGGAGCGAACATGACAGGAGACCTGGCGTTGAGCTGCTACGCGACAAGTTTGGCTCTTGGAGCGAACACGACCTTCGGAGGGCTTGTCAACGAAGGGAGTGATTTCAGTATGCTGGGTAATCGTGAGCACCTCATCAAGAAGATAGACGGTGGCAATGATGTGACGTTGACGTTGAAGGTGACGGGTGGTGAGCAGAAAGAAGCCCAAGCCGTCAATGTGGGCAACGGCGTGAAGATTGTGAAGGACGGCGATGGTACACAGAAATTCGCCGAAGTAGGGGACACGGAGAACGGGCGAGTCACGCTGGCGGGAGGTGTCGAAGTGAAGCAGGGAGTGTTGGAAATCGAGGGCGACCATTCGACCATCAGCGGAGCTCTTTCCGGGAACGCAACCGAAGGCACGCTGAGACTGGCGAGCGGGAACCTGACGATATCAGGCGGAGGAAAACACGGCGGCACCTTGGAGCTGACGGCTGGCACGATCACCATCAGCGGAGCGACCTTGGAAGTAGGCACCTTCAAGGCAACGGAGGGTAAATTGGATGTCCGGAGCAACTTGACCATCGGCTACGGAGCGAACGAAGGGTTGAGCACACTCAAGATAGCGAGCGGGACGAAAGTAACGCTCAAGGGAGGCACTTTGAAGGCAGAGTCGTTGGATCTCACCGGAACCCAAGGTGCCAGCCTCAGCATCGACATGACCGGGCAGGCCAAACTGGACTTTGGAGGCATCACACTGGGGACGGATGGAAAACTGGCTATTGAACTGACGGGGGACAACGGTGATATGGGGGGATACCAGCTGTTTGAGATAAGCTCTTTTGGCAGCGTATGGGATGCCTTGGTGACGGACGACAAGACGTGGGAAGATGTCTTTGACATCACCGTGAATGGAGAGAACGATAAGGTTCTGGGATTGAATAGGGAAGGCTGGCTCGACATGGAGACGACAGGAATGGAGTGGAACGGAGGAGGGACGTGGTCGGACACTTCCGGAAGCCAATGGGAGGGAGGCAAGACGCCCAACGGGGAGGACGTGCGCTTCACCGAGCAGGGAGCGCAGAAAGACGAAACTGTCCAGATTGAAGGCAAGGTGGCGCCGAGGAACGTTTATGTGGACGGAGGCGAGTACACCTTTACGCAGCAGGGAGGTACCGAGGGCGGTCTGAACATGAGCAGCGACGATGGAGGCGGTGTTCTGCGAGTGCGCGACGCGAAACTCACGCTCAAGCTGAAGAACACAGCCATTCCGGAAATTCAACTGAAAGACCAGGGTACCCTCGTTCTGGCACATGACGGAGCCTTGCCGGGCGACAGCAAGATCAAATTCCAAGGCGGCGTGCTGGAGTACAGCAATGCCCCACTGGCGAATTCCGACGTAAGCAGGCAGATAGCCAGTGCCGGAGAGGGCAGTGAAGCCGTCGTCAAAGTGAGTGTGGATGGCACGACGTACACCAATGGCGTGACTTGGGGATCGGCGAGTACGGCAGTAGGGGACAACAGTGGCTTGAATCTTGCCTTGAATGAAAAGGGCATCGAGAAGAGCGGCGCCGGCGACTTCACCTTGGCATGGCGAGGGACAGGAGACACGCATGAAGGGAGCATCGCCGTGAACGAGGGAAGCCTGACGCTGAACGTGAGCAACGCCACAACACTTTCCGGAACGATTAGCGGCAGTGGAACATTGAAGATCACCGGCGGAGAAGTGACGCTGAGTGGTGGGAACAACACGGTCGCGAATATTCAAGTGGACAGCGGAGCCACCTTGAAAGCGGGCCGTGCGAATGCCTTGGGCGGAGCAGATACCACGCTCACACTCAACGGCGGCAATCTGAGCGGCAACAATGTGATCGTCAATGCCGGTCAAGTCAAGGTGATGGAAGCAACCACGCTGAGCGGAGTAACGCTCGCCGGGACAGTGACAGGAGAAGAGGCGATGAGTGCCGGGAGCGGAACAGCCGGACTGAGCGGAGATATCTCCGGATACACGGGCGAGTTGACCGGAACCGGTACGTGGAAATTGAGTGGAAAAGCGTTGGAGAAGCCGGTGACCAACGCAGTGAGCGGCAGTGGGATCGTGAGCTTCGCGGGAGAAAGCGTCTATGGTGGCGACGTGAAGGGAAGCGTGACGCTGGAAGGGGGCGGAGAAAACGGAGAGCAACTCGTCATCACCTCCCGAACAACGAGCAACGGAGCGAAATTGAAAGGGCAGGTCACCTTGGGCAACCAGGAAGAGCAGGCGGTGTGGCAGGGAAGCACCCTGGTGAACGGAGAGATCACGCTGGCCAACGTAGAGCTGGCCGGGGGCATCAGGACCAAGAGGAACGCCAAGTTGTACGTGAGCACTGCGACATCGGGAGTGTCCGTGGCTGCGGCGTACGAAGCGCGAGCTGCGAGACGGACCGCTGAGGTGAACGTCAATGGGATGAGCGGCGAGCAGCTGGACGGCATCACGATCAATGAGCATGGGCGGCTCACCGGCATCACCGGCAGCTACACGGCCGACGCGAACCACAAGCTCGAGCTGCACTTTGCGGGCGAAAACGTGGGTGAGAGTGCGACGGTCGGAGAAGGAGAAAACGCGCTCATAGCCGGGGAGGGGAGCGACTTTTCATTGAATGCCGAGAGTAAGGACAACGTGGAACTCTGGTTGTCGTCGGATGCGGTGGCAAGTATCATCGGAAAACTGTCTGAAGCGGACGGTGAGAATGGGGAGATGGCGGATGCGTATTTGCACCTGCTGCAGGGAGGCGACCTCACGATAGGCGAAGTAACGCTGAGCGACCTGAAGGGAAGCGATGCGGAACTGTTGGAGAGGTTGGATGTAACAGAAGTGAGAGTGGAGGGAGGAAGCGTCAGGTTGGTGGGCACAGCGGCCGATGTCTTTGTGGTGAACGAGACGAGCACGCTGACCGATGCGGCGGCGCTGGGCACGTCGAAATCCACCGTATTGTCCACACCGGGAGTAGAACTGACGCTGAACTTGGATGGAGGAACAGCAGATGACCCGGAGGACAACAGAGCTATCGTGAACAACTTGCTGGGTGTAACCGGCAGTCAGTTGCACTTGCAAAACAGCAGCCAGGATGACCCGACAGGAGCGAACCGGCTGGAGGTGACATTCCACAATGCCAAAGTCAGCGTCAATGACAAGGACAAATACCCGAGCGTTGACGACACCACCGTGGAAGGACAACATACCACCTTCAACGGAAGCATCGATGGAGGAGAAGGTGTGGACGTGAAGAAGACCGGTTTCGGCACGCTGTCCGTGGGAGGAGACTACACGCTGGAGGATGGGACGACTACCATCACGGCAGGAGCCCTGAAACTGCGCGGAGCCAAAAACACCATCAATGGTCTGGCATTCGACTACGCAGACGTGCAACAGCAGAAGGATAAGGGAGAGGATTACCGAGGCTTGCTGCTGGATGGTGGCCGAACCACCGTGAGGGGCAGCATCACCGAGGGCGAAAAGAAGACGGGAGAAATCGTGATGAGCAGCGGAGCGGAACTCGTGCTGAATGGCGAGAGTGACCTGGAGGGCACCTCCATAACGGGCGATGACTCGACGAAACTGACGCTTGCCGTGAAGGGAGAGCAGCGAGCCAGTCTGAAGCTGAGAGGAGGGAAGAATGTGTCGCTGGGGGAGGATGGTAAACGGACGGTGCTTTCCGGAGTGGATGTGGAAGTGCAGGAGGGCGCGAGCATGGAAGTGAGCGGGATTGATGCAGCCATGAAGGGAAGTGACCTGACGGTGCAAAGAGGCGAGCTGAAGCTGACCGAGGGAGCCACCATGACGGGAGGTTCTGCGACGCTGGGCAGTAGCAACAGCTTGCTCGACTTGGGCAGCAGCGCGCAGAACTCACTTACCGCGCTGAATGGCACGGGAACGCTGAAGAGCGCTGCGGGAGGGAACACGACCATCACGGGAGAGGCGGGACCGAGTGTGTTCTCCGGCAAGCTCGCGAGCACGGTTGAGGGAGCGGGCGCAGGCAAGCTGACGATCAGCAGGAATGCGGAGGTGACGCTGGACAATGTGGATACGAGTGCGGCAGGAGGCAACACTGCCAACGCCTGGGATGTGGAAGTGCAGGATGGCGGCAGGCTCACGCTGGATGTGAGCAAGTCGAACATCGGCGAGGAAGTGGTGTTGGGCGATGTGAACTTTGGCAGCGGCAATACCGTCAATCTCAAGGTGAACAGCTCGAACTACAACTTGGAAGGCAGCACCGTAAAGGGCAATACACTGAGCTTCGGTGAGAACACGATGGTGATGCTGGAAGCTGCGGCCGGAGATGTCTGGGACGGGGGCAGGAAGCTGACGCTGGGCGAATGGGGTGCTGTAAAAGGAGGAGGAGAGGACATCGACGTGCAGCTGCGCGGCGACGGCTTTATCTTTGCGGATGTGAAAGGAGTTGTTGTGGAAGGAAGAACCGTGATCGTCCAGTTGGAGGGGGCCAAGGAGAACAAGTTTGAGCGAGCCATGCCGAACGGGGAAAAGAATGCGATGGCGGGTGCAACCATGGTGTGGGGATCGCTCAAGGATAAGTCCGAACTTGACTCGTTCGTTGATATGCTGACCAACAGCGAATCTGACTACGCCCGCGTGATACACGGACTCGTCACTCAGATGGACAACGGGCAGACGGGATCGCTTCAGAACGCCCTGGCATCCGTGGCGGGCTCCTCGGTTGCGACGATAGGTCCGGCAGTGATGGAAGACCTGCACCGGCAGATTAAGACCATCCGCAACCGCACCACCACGATGGCTACTGAGGCAACCTACGACAACTACGATCAACTGCCGCTCTGGCATGCTTGGATCAACGGCGAAGGCGGTTATCATAAGATGGATGCGGACAGTCAGGCGCCGGGTTACACGCTCAACAACTGGGGCGGCACAGTGGGTGTGGATGTGGATATGAGCCCGCAGGCGACGATGGGACTGGCTATCACCGCCATGTACGGGAACCTGAAGCCGGAATCGGTGGATGCGGCCACGGGCAATGTGGATATGACATACCTGAGCGGATTCGTGCGGGCGACAGGCGGCGCGTGGATCCACACCTTCGTGATGAGCGGAGGCAAGGCCGATGTGCAGCTGGATCGCACGGTGAGCTATGGCACGGGCAGCTACAGAACTCGAGGATCCACGGATGGCTACGTGTTGGGCGCCATGTATGAGGTGGGCTATACGAGGCTCTTCTCCACAAGCGGAACCTTTGCGTTGCAACCCGTCTTCAATGTGGAGGCGAGGCATGCCAGCATTAAGGGGTACACGGAAACGGGAAGCGATGCAGGTTTGCATGTGGATGAAATCTCACAGGATGTGGTCACCTTTGGATTGGGCGCACGTATGCAGAGCCTCGTTGGCGAGAACTCCTTCAATCGCACAGCGATTTTCGAGGCGCGTTTGCTGCTGAAGGCCGACGTGGGCGACCGCTCTGGCACGGCTGACAACACCCTGCTGGGAGCGGTAACAAGAGCAGAGGTAGAAAGCGCGGAGGTGGGGGCCATCGGAGTGGAAGTGGGAGCAGGGCTCACGATACCGTTGGGATCGTCCTCGGGAAGCATTTTCATGGATGCTTCTGTGGAGTGCCGCCGCGGATGGACCAGCTTGGATGCCTCGGCGGGCTATCGCATTAGCTTCTGACGCATAGAACCGGCGAGTGGGGGGCGCGCTTCATAATACGTGGAGCGCGCCCTCGCCGTGGTCAGGTCTCCCCCACACGTGTCCCAATAAAATTTTCACATGTCCATTCAACCCGTTTCTCAAGCGTTTCCCATGGATGAAGGAGATAAGCAAGCAAGACGGCAAACCATTGGCGATTGAACAAGGCCGTGAAAGCCCCCGAGGGCTCGGAGTGGGATTGGACAAAAGCATAGCTTTTGCCCGAAGGGCGAAAGCGACCGACGACCGTAAGGTCGATTAGCCAAAAGCAATAGCTTTTGCCCCGTAGGGGTGAAAACTGGCGACGGCTGTAAGCCAGTTTGGCCAAAAGCATAGCTTTTGCCCCGTAGGGGTGAGGAGTCGTGAGGCGACTTCGAAGCAACAGTCGATGGGGCGGCGCTGAGTCAACCCGACGTAGTCTCACACAGGAGATTTCCTTCTATCAACGCACCATCGTCTTCGAAAATTATGCTTTGCTTTTGCTTCGCAGGAATGCGCGTAGTGCGTTAGCGTTCAAATCGCAAATCGTAAATAACCAACGGCTTATGCTGCATAATATGCCGTCAGCTACCTACTGGGATCGCTTTTTCTTGGGACGGATGTGGGTCTCCCCACATGTTTTACTGCCCGGCAGTTTCGCTTTCGCCCCAGTTCCGCACGTTGATTTTTCAGGACGTCGTTTTTTTCTCTCGATGAGAGAATTTGTGCTTGCCAAGGGAGCCCCTCTATGTTACATTTCCTCCCGCTCTGTTCGGAGAGCAACCTAAAGTCTGGATCGTCTAGAGGCCTAGGACTCTCGCCTTTCACGCGGGCAACACGGGTTCGAATCCCGTTCCAGATGCTATATTTTGAGGGTATTAGAGTTTTGTAGCGCGCATAAGTGCCTGATGGGGCACTTTTTTATTTTGACAGGGGTGCGGAGGGTGCTATATAGTGGGGTCACATTTAGGGTCACATAGCGGGGGCACATAAAAAAAATCGCCGCAGCCCTAGTGAAATCTATACTTATCACGATTATGAACAGGTTTGATAGACACGAAAATTCGCCCGTTTGGGGTCACATTGGTGGGCACATAGGGAATGCCCCGGTATTCTGCGTTAAAATCTAAACTTACAACGATTATATGAGCTGGATTGAAAAACGAGAGAATTGTAGATGCTGGATTGCTTGCTGGAAGCAAGGCAATCGCAAGGTGCGACGTTCAACGGGTATCCGCATTGAAGCAGGGGCAGCCGGTAGGCATGCGCGTGCGCTTGCGGAGCAGACGGCGGCGGCGATGGAGACGGCTTCCACAGGGGAGACCCCGGCGCACAAGGCGTGCGATGCGGTGCGCAAGGTGGCGGAGCTTCACGGGTGCGCGGGGAGGATTCCGACGGTGCGGGAGTATTTCGCTGACTTCCCACGGACGGCCGGTGAAAGCACGGAGAGGAACAGGACTCGGGCATTTAATTTGTTTTTGGAGTATCTTGGCGCGGGGGCTGACAGGCGGATTGATACCATCACGCCCGCGATTTGCCGGGAGTTTGTGAGGCACGAGCTGAGGCGCGTTGCACGCGGTACGGTTGTCCATTTCCGAGTGTTCATTTCTGCGGTGTTCAAGCGCGCCGTGGAGGTGGATGATTATCTGAGCAAAAACCAGTTTGCCGGGGTGGATATGGCGGCTGAGGCGCGCGCCATGATGCCCGAGCGCGGGAGGGACAAGCAAAAGCGTTTGCCGTTCACGTTGGAGGAGATTCACTTCATGATTCAGAGCTTCCCGGCGCCGTGGAATGATATGGTGGCGGTGAGTTTTTACTTGGGCGGCTTGAGGCTTTCGGATGTTTGCATGCTTCGTTGGGATGCGGTGAACTGGCGGGAGGGCTACATTCGTCTTGTGGAGGTGAAGACGCGCAAGGAGCGTTATCTGCCGATTTTGCCGCAGCTGAAAGAGGTGCTTATGCAGCGGCTCACGCAGTCCACGGGCGGCGAGGAATACGTGTTTCCGGAGATGGCGCATTATTACATGGGCAGCTCAAAGACTAGTATCTCAACGCAGTTTACCGCGCTACTCCGTGCGCATGGGATGATTACGGGGACTGTGAACGCGGGCAAGGCGAAGGGCGACCGGCACGCGGTGAGCGCAAAGTCTTTCCATTCCATCCGGCACACCGTGGCAACTTACTTGCGCGGCGGGATGACGGGCACTGCGCTTTTCTCGCCTGATGCGATTCGGGATTTTTTTGTGAAGTAGTGGATGTGCTGCCGACTTTGTAGAATTGCTCTGTGGGGTCATTCCACAAAATTATACGAAGAGCGCTTTTTCTTGGGACGGATGAGACAGGCACTTGCTTTTGCCAAGGAGATGTGGTAGAGTCTGGACGATGAATGCTGTATTGAAAAAGATGGCAGGCGTGCTGGTGCTGTTAGGAAGCATGTTGTGGGCAGAGCCGGAGGGGGAACAGATGCATTTGACGGCTGAAGCAAATGTGCGGGCGTATGAATCCGGTCAAAGTTTTTTAGTGTCGCTGAAGGGTGAATTACCGGCTGGCTGGCACGCGTATTACCGCAATCCCGGCAGTGCGGGATTGGGCATGCAGGTGGAGCTGACGGCGCCGTCCGGCTTTGTTGTGCAAGGTCCATATTGGCAAGCTCCGCAGCGTATTGTCAGTGAGACGAGTACTGTATATGGCTATACGGCTCCGGTCGTGGTGTGGAGGATCACTCCCCCTGCAGATGCGCCGGAGCAAGCGCAGCTCAACTTCAGTGCGACGGTGCAGCTGTGCAATGATCTGCAATGTGCACCGCCCACCACGACAGATACGCAGCTGGTCATCAAGCGTGGCCAAGCTGAGCCTGATCCCGGATGGAGTGGGGCGGAAAAGCTTGTGGAGAAGTTGGGCGACGCCTCAGTGCAGCGGATACGCGCCATGCGCAACGCCACCGGCTATGAACTTTCCTTGGCTGATCCCGGCTACGCAGGCGACCCGATCTTCATCTCAGAAGATAACGCAGTGCACCCGGCTCTGCCGCAGAGCGTGCGCCGCGAGAACAGCACCCTGCACCTGCAACTTCCTGCCAACATGGGAGATGACGCCATGTACCCTGCGCCGCAAACCCGTCCGCACGATCTGAGCGGGCAGCTGGTGTGGCCGGGGGGAGAACACACGACGATAGTGGCGCCACTGCGGAGCGAGGCGCGGGGCGTGCCTGCGGATTTCTTCGGGATAGCGTTTGGGCTGTTTTTGGGCGGCATTTTGCTGAATCTGATGCCTTGCGTTTTCCCTGTATTAGGGCTGAAAGTAATGAGCTTTGTGCAACTGAGCGGCGGTAGCCGTGCACGGGTGGTAGCGCATTCGCTGTCATTTGTTTCAGGCATCGTAGTGAGCTTTGTGCTACTGGGAGCGGCATTGGTCGTGGTTTCCAATTTCAGCACGTTAGTCGATATCCCGTGGCAGGACTGGGCGAGTGAGCTGCTCAATGATATCGGCGGCGAGGATCGCAGCTGGGCGGCATGGATGCAGAATGAGTGGGTGGTGTATGGACTCACCGTGCTGTTACTGGTGCTGGGGCTGGGCATGTATGGCGTTTTTGAAATCGGCGTGACTGCTTCTGCAGCCGGACAGGGAGTGCAACAGCGCAGCGGCGTGACAGGTGCGTTCTTGCAAGGCCTGCTCGTCACTCTCGTGGCTACCCCCTGCAGCGCTCCTTTCTTGGGCGCGGCCATGCCGGCAGCCATGGCTCTCCCTGGACTGTGGCTTGTCGCTGCGCTGGTTGCCATGGGCCTCGGGCTTGGGCTCCCATACATGATCCTGAGTGTGTTCCCCGGGCTAGTGGGGTTATTGCCGCGCCCGGGACAATGGATGGAATCCCTCAAACAGGGGCTTTCCTTCCTTATGGTCGGTGCGGCAGCTTGGCTTCTGGACGTGTACCTGAGCATGCACAGCGGGGACAGCGGGCTTTCTGTGTTGCTAGGGATGGTGGGAATTGGCGCGGCGTGTTGGGTGTATGGTCGCTGGTGCCCAATTTATCGCAGTAAGCTGAGCCGCGCCGTGGGATTGCTTGCCACTCTGGCGCTGGCTGCGGGCAGTGTGTGGTGCAGTATGCCTCGCGATGCTTCTAACGATGCCGCGGACAGTACGGCTTCTATCGCGTGGGTAACATGGACACCCGAAGCCATGAAAGAGGCGTTGGAGGAAGGCGACCCCGTGTATGTGGACTTCACTGCGAGGTGGTGCGCCACCTGTCTGGCCAATAAGAGCATTGCTTACACTGAGGAAGTGCGACGCCTTCTTAGTGAGCGCGGTGTGGTACTCATGCGCGCCGATAAAACCAAGGACAACCCCGCTATAGATGCCGAGATGCGACGCTTGGGGAGAAGCGCCGTGCCTGTCAATGCTCTCTACGTGCCGGGCAAGGAACCGGTAGTCACTCGCGAACTGCTTTCCCCCGGGTATTTGATGGAGTTCCTGCAGCAGCACCTTCCCCCAAGACAAGCGCATTAGGAAATGCGTTTGCCTATGTACGATGTTGGATGCACGATGTACGATTTGAATGCTAGCGCGCCGGAGGCGCGGAGATTTGGCGAAGCAGCAGGCACCTAGCGGTGCCGTATGACGGTGGCAGACGGGGTCTGCCACCGTCGTCCATCGTAATTTAACCGTGTTTACTTGCCAAGGCAGGCAATGATGCGCTTGCAGGCCTCCTGCACATTCCCACGGCTGTTGAAGGCGGAAATGCGGAAGAAGCCTTCGCCATGCGCGCCAAACCCAGCGCCGGGTGTGATGACCAGATGCGCCTCGTGCAGCAGTTTGTCGAATAGCTCCCAGCTGCCCATTCCCTGCGGCGTCTGTACCCACACATAAGGTGCGTTCTGACCGCCCCACACCCGCAGTCCCACCTGACGGCAAGCATCGCTGAGCAGCTTGGCATTGCCCAAATAGTGATCGATGAGAGCACGCGTCTGCTGCTTACCATCGGGGGTGAAGAGAGCTGCAGCCCCACGCTGCACAATGTAGCTGGCGCCATTGAATTTAGTCGTGTGACGACGACTCCAGAGCTTGGACACGGGCACATCGTTGCCGGCAGCGTCTTTGCCCATGAGCTCGTGGGGAATGACGATATAACCGCAGCGCACGCCGGTGAAACCGCCCTGCTTGGAGAAGGAGCGGAACTCGATGGCGCACTTGCGTGCCCCCGGGATGGCAAAAATGGAAGTGGGTATCTGCGGATCGGTGATAAAGGCCTCGTAGGCGCTATCGTAGAGAATGATGGCATGCTGCTCAAGAGCGTAATCCACCCATTTTTGGAGCTGCTCGCGGGTGGCAGCGGCGCCGGTGGGGTTATTGGGTGAGCACAGGTACACCAAGTCCACATGCCCCTGCGGCACCTCCGGCACAAAGCCGTTCTCCGGCGTGCAGGGCAGGTACACGAGCCCCTCGTAGGAGCCGTCCTCACGCGCTTCGCCGGTGTTACCCTGCATCACGTTGGTATCCACATACACGGGATACACCGGATCCGGCACAGCAATGATATTGTCGTGCCCAAAGATGTCCAAGATATTGCCTGTGTCGCACTTTGCGCCGTCGGACACGTAGATTTCATCGGGTTGCACATCAATGCCGCGCTCCTGGTAGGAAACGCGGGCAATGGGCTCGCGCAACCACTCATACCCCTGCTCCGGACCGTAGCCGTGGAAGGTCTCGCGGTGTGCCTGATCATCCACAGCCTTGTGCATGGCTTCAATAGCCACCTGCGGCAACGGCTCCGTGACATCCCCGATGCCACAACGGATAATTTGCGGTGCGATGTCCGGATTTTCGGCAGCAAAGGCAGCCACGCGGCGCCCGATCTCCGGGAAAAGATACCCCGCGCGAAGTTTGAGAAAGTTATCATTGATACGTGCCATAGTGGGGGAATTATGCACCCGGTGAATGCGTTTGGCAAGGCTAATCGGCGTTCATTTCACACGTGTCCCAATAAAGTCTTTTCCAGGCTCATTTTTGCAAATCGTACCTCGTACCTCGTAAATCGTACATAGGCGGCGTCAGCCGCCTCCGCCGCTTTCTAATCATCTTCGCGCACTGCTTCATCGCATTCCTCTGCTTTTCTCCGCTTTCCCGCGCGACGCGCGCTAGCATCCAAATCGTACCTCGCACATCATACATAGGCAGGCCCCGTCTGCCACCGTCGTAAATCGTAAATGTAATCGCTTTTTCTTGGGACAGATGTGACTTTTTTTCCCGAGGAGGGGCTGATTAGGCTTGAATGTACTAGCAGGTACGAGTAAGATGAGGGCGAGGCGCGAGGAATGCGCCGGCACACACATTCTGTACTGCTATGAAGACAATTATTACAAATGCGCACGTTATTTCTCCCGGGGTTGATATTATGGGTGGCAGTGTTTTGATAGAAGACGGCAAAGTGGTGGCCGTGCTGCAACCGGGCGAGAGCGCACAGGCAGATGCCACGCACGATGCCGGCGGGCACATGCTGATGCCGGGGTTCATCGATATCCACTCTCACGGCGCGGGTGGCTGCGACACCTGCGATTGCAAGGTGGAGAGCATCCGCACCATCGCGGATTGCAAAATGAAGGAGGGCGTGACAACCTGGCTGCCGACGACGCTGACGCTCGGCACAAACACTTTGGCGGATGTGTGCCGCTGCGTGAAAGAATACGCAACTTCCCCAAATGGCTCTAAAACTCCCGGTGTGCATTTGGAGGGGCCTTACATCAACCCCAAGCAGTGCGGCGCGCAGAACCCTGCCTTCGTACGCCCTGCCGATGTGGATGAGTTAATGATGCTGCACGCGATTTACCCGGTACTCAATATCACATTGGCTCCGGAAATGCCGGGAGCGATCGACTTTATCGCTCGGGCCACAGCAGAGGGCATTACCTGCTCCGCCGGTCACTCCGCAGCCACGCACGCAGACTTTGCGAAAGCGAAGGCCGCCGGATTGCGTCGCCTCACGCACTTCTGCAACCAGATGAGCCCGCAACACCACCGCGAAATCGGTCTGGTGGGCTCCGGCATGCTCGACCCCGACATCCGCATCGAAATCATCTGCGATACCATCCATCTGTGCGCGGATATGCTCAACCTCACGTTCAGCAACAAACCCATCGATCAGATGATCATGATTACGGACTCCCTTGCCTGCTCATGGATGCCGGATGGACCCGGCCAGTTGGGCGGCTTGCCGATCATCGTGAAAAACGGTGTAGCGAGGCTTGAGAGCGGGAATTTAGCGGGTTCTACCCTGCGCTATGCCAAAGGTCTCTACAATGTGTGGAAAATCACCGGCAAGCCGCTTAGTCAGCTTGTGAAGGC
>CANRJD010000016.1 GCA_947630815.1 uncultured Akkermansia sp.
AGGCATCAAGCTTTCAGAAATTTCTTTTTTCCCGTTTTTTACGTCCCTTCGGTGACTTTATTTTTGAGGCAATGCGGTGGACGATCGTAGACTGAAGAGGATTTCGTCTCGCATAGAGAAGGGTGAAGATGGCTTCTACGATATGACGGATTATGTTGAAGAGACAGAGAGACTGTGCACGCTACAGGAGGCGGTTGCCGGGGATAAGCAGGCGCAGCTTGATCTTGCGCGTATGTATTGGAGGGGTGACACAGTTCGGAAAAGCAGGAAGCAGGCGATCAAGTGGTATCTCATGGCTGCCGAGCAAGGTGATACCGAAGCGATGTTTGAGTTAGCTTCTCTTTACCGCGAAGAAATCAAAAAAAAGCCGGAGTTCAAAAAGCAGGCAGCCTTCTGGATGAAGAAAGCCGCGGAAGGGGGGCACATGTTTGCGCAAAATGATCTGGGGTGTATGTACTACTACGGCGAAACCGGGCGGGTTCGGTACAAGGAGGCCGTGAAGTGGTACCGCAAGGCGGCGGAGCAAGGGGATTCCTACGCATTTCACTCGCTCGGTAATTGCTACTATTTTGGGCGTGGCGTGAAAAAGAACCTGGAAACGGCGGCGCAATGGTACCGCAAAGGCGCAGAAAAAGGGTATGAGGGGTCGATGCGTTGCTATGCTGTTTTCCTTGCCCGCGGAATAGGCGTGCGCAAGAACATGAAATTGGCGGTTCAAATGACAAAGGCTGCCGCTGATTTGGATGAAGCCGACTGCCAATGTGATTACGGTGATTACCTCGCTTTCTCGTCCTTCGGACCTCACGATTACAAAGGAGCCATCCCTTGGTACCAAAAGGCCGCAGAGGGTAAGTGCGAGCACGCCAACTGCAAGCTCGGGAAAATATACATGGGCGGGTTGGGAGTCGGGGAAAATACAAAAAAGGGTTATGAGCTGATTCGTCACGCGGCCAAAATTGGTTGCGGCGAGGCTTGCTTTGAAATGTACAAGTTTTACCGCGAGGGCAATTCCTTCGTGCGGCCGGATCTCAAGAAAGCCCTTCACTGGCTCAAACGATCCGCCGAAACGCGCGAGGGAGTGTATGCCAAGTTGGAGCTTGCCCGTCGCTATCGAGAGGGAGACGGGGTACGCAAGAATGCCAAGTTGGCACGCAAGTGGAGTATGAAGGCAAGGAAAGTTCACATTTTTAATGATATATTCATGTCGTGAACAAGAAAGAATACCAACTACAACGCGCTGCCGAAGCGGGTGATGTCGATGCGATGGTTAACCTCGAACGCTACTATTGGAGGAACGTGAAAAGGAACAAGGAGTACGGTGCACTTGCCCGCAAGTGGGCTCTGCGTGCGGCGCGAAAAGGCCACATGGCGGGAATGAGCGATATGGGAGACTTCCACTACTATGGATTCTGTGGCGTGAAACGTTCCTACAGGAAGGGCTTTTTGTGGTACTCCAAAGCGGCAGAATTAGGCTACGCCTATGCCATGAACTCCCTCTCCATTTGCTATCAGGAAGGGAAAGGCACCAAGCGCGATATCAAAAAGGGACTGGAGTGGACGAGGAAGGCTGCCGCGTTGGGAGATGCCGAGGGGCAGAACATGTTGGGCGTTTTTCTCTTCGCCGGGCGTGGCACGCGCAGGGACAAGAAAGGAGCTATGGAAATGTTCCGCGCGGCTGCCAAGCAGGGGGAGGCGTGCGGCTTGTGTAACTACGCAGACTGCTTCCGTTCCGGCATTACCGTGACTAAGAATTACAAAAAAGCGCTTTATTACTACCGCAAATCAGTTCAAAAAGGGAATCTGTATTCTAAGTACCGAATCGGCGAAATGACCATGAAGGGCATGGGGGTAAAAAAGATGTCAAGAAGGGGTACAAGCTCATTGAAGAGGCCGCTCGCGCGGGGTGCCGTGAAGCTCAGTTTAATATGTATGAATTTTATCGTGACGAGAACTCCTGCATCCCCAGATGCAACATGGGTTGTGCTATCCGTTGGCTGAAACGCTCAGCTGAACAAGAGGATGCCGAGGCTTGCAAAGAGCTTGCCCGCTGCTACAGGGAAGGGATAGGCGTCGATAAAGACACGCGTCTCGCTCGTAAATGGGAGCGCATCGCTGCAGGAATTCTCTTCCCGGGAGGAGAGAAATGATCACTTCATCCAAATGCGTTTGCTGTGTAGCCTCTGCGCGGCGGCGAAGCCGGTTGTGCGGGATTTGGCAGGCGTGGAAGAAGACTTCCGGGCGGAGTTTTGGTCTATGATATGGCCAAGGGGCGCATCGTGCGGAACTTTCCTCGGGTATAAGTAATGCTGTTTCTACGAGGGAGAAAGCGTGAAATGTCAATGAGCGTCGCGCAAAGACGCAAGCAGAATAGCCATGGGTGAGGAGCCCAGGCCAATCGGTAGGGAGATGGGTCATCATAGGGACCCGAATCATATTCAACGGAGTTGTATTGGAAAAGGTTGTACTCGATGAAATCCACGAGCTCTGCCGGGAAAATGTGGTTTCCATCTCCAATGGAATCATACGTTTTTTCTCCGACTGTCACGATGCTGTTAACATAACCACACCAGTCATAATCCATCCGCAATTGTGCCGAATAGTGGTCATCGGACTCTTCTCCTTCACGGATCAGTTGCTTCATAAACGGAGTCATGGGAGCGTCATCTGGTAGGCAGCAAATACTTCCTTCTTTCAACGGTACCAAACCATGCACGATGACCCTGTGTCGAGAGTTGGCATCGAGGTATTGAGTAAGTGCCAATTCGCAGTGAATGCCCATACCGCAGTAGGTGACGTGGGCCTTGTTGACAAGGAGGTCGGCGAGATCTGCGGCGATGGAAACGCCGTAGGCCTCCAGCCCGTAGGTGTCCGGTTCGGTGTCGTAGAAAGTTTCCAGCGCGTGATTGAAAGCGCTTTGCCAGTAATCGAACCGCTGCACAAGCCAATCGGAAATGCCGGGAACTTCTGTAATGCCAATTTTGTCCCCATCCCGCGTGAGCAACACTCCTTCATCACTGGTTGAGAGAGCGTACGTAGGCGCCCCACTTGGCACTTGCAGCACCGGGTGATCCAGGCGGTGATTGACGTAATCGGCCAGCCGCACGGGATTGAATAATTGCGGGAAGTTCATAGCCGGTGAGTGTAACGTGCTCCGCATCGCAAAGCAAGTACATTTTTTTGAGCGTTATGAAACAAAGGGAGTTGACGCGTGTGTTACTGTGTGTTAGATTGACATCAATCCCGGTGGGCAAGTGGAACCGAAAAAAGAGACATAAGCTCCTGCAGGCAGGGAAAGTATCGGCTCGTTTGGCACCGGATCAAGGAGGGTTTTACGATGTCGAATAATCTTGAAGGAACAGAAAGGATGCAGCTGGTGCAAAAGGCGGTTGCCGGGGATAAGCAGGCGCAGCTCGATCTTGCACGCACGTACCGGGATGTCGATATTGTCCGGGAAAACAGGAGACAGGCTCTCAAATGGTATCTCATGGCTGCGGAGAGTGGAGATCCGGAATGCATGTACCAATTAGCCGATTATTGTTGGTCCCTTGACGAAGATTATGGGGAGGAAGGCTATGGGACCATGGCAAGAAAATGGATGAAACGCGCCGCTGAGGCGGGCAGTGTTGAGGCAATGCGCGACCTTACTCTGTATTATCATGAAAAAGGCCGCGGAACTGAGGAGAGAAAGTGGCTGGAACGCGCCGCCGAAGCGGGTGATACCGATGCGATGGTTAACCTCGAACGCTACTATTGGAAGAACGTGAAAAAGAACAAGGAGTATGGAGCGCTTGCCCGCAAGTGGGCTCTGCGTGCGGCGCGAAAAGGCCACATGGCGGGAATGAGCGACATGGGAGACTTCCACTACTACGGGTTCTGTGGCGTGAAACGATCCTACAGGAAGGGCTATTTGTGGTACTCCAAAGCGGCAGAATTAGGCTACGCCTATGCCATGAACTCCCTCTCCATTTGCTATCAGGAAGGGAAAGGCACCAAGCGCGATATCAAAAAGGGACTGGAGTGGACGAGGAAGGCTGCCGCGTTGGGAGATGCCGAGGGGCAGAACATGTTGGGCGTTTTTCTCTTCGCCGGGCGTGGCACGCGCAGGGACAAGAAAGGAGCTATGGAAATGTTCCGCGCGGCTGCCAAGCAGGGGGAGGCGTGCGGCTTGTGTAACTACGCAGACTGCTTCCGTTCCGGCATTACCGTGACTAAGAATTACAAAAAAGCGCTTTATTACTACCGCAAATCAGTTCAAAAAGGGAATCTGTATTCTAAGTACCGAATCGGCGAAATGACCATGAAGGGCATGGGGGTAAAAAAAGATGTCAAGAAGGGGTACAAGCTCATTGAAGAGGCTGCTCGCGCAGGGTGCCGTGAAGCTCAGTTTAGTATGTATGAATTTTATCGTGACGGGAACCCCTGCATCCCCAGACGCAACATGGGTTGTGCTATCCGTTGGCTGAAACGCTCAGCTGAACAAGAGGACGCCGAGGCTTGCGAAGAGCTTGCCCGCTGCTACAGGGAAGGGATAGGCGTCGATAAAGATACGCGTCTCGCTCGTAAATGGGAGCGTATCGCTGCAGGAATTCTTTTCCCGGGAACAGACTGATAGGCGCCTATTATTGCTACCCTTTCTACGCGCTACGATGGCAAGGGTATTGCGTCTGCCAAGCAGGATCTGGAGTGTGGATTGCAAGGATAAATGCAACAGATGAGAGAAAATGATGATCGAAAAGAAAAGTCTAAATGAAGCTCTCTTCCGGGAAGTCGCGGATCCCAAAACATCCGTGGAAGAAGTCCGGACGCTCATTGGCGTAGGGGCGAATGTCAATGCTGCGGACGGGGATGGGAAGACCGCGCTTATGTGGGCGGCGCGTGAGGGACACGGGGAGATTTTCAAACTCCTGCTGGAGGTTGGGGCGGATGTCCATGCCACGGACAAGGATGGGCGAACGGTGCTTATGGCGGCGGCGCAGAGAGGATGCGTGGAGGTTGTGAAACTCTTGCTGGAGGCTGGGGTAGATGTCCATGCTGCGGACATGTATGGAAACACCGCGCTTATGGTGGCGGCGCGCAAGGGACGCGTGGAGGTTGTGAAACTCCTGCTGGAGGCTGGGGCGGATGTCCATGCTGCGACCAAGGATGGATGGAGTGCACTTACGTTGGCGGCGCATGAGGGACGCGCGAAGGTTGCTAAACTCCTGCTGGGGGTAGGTGCGGATGTCCATGCGGTGACCAAGTATGGAAATACCGCGCTTACATTGGCGGCGCAGAAGGGGCATTCGGAGATTGTCAAACTATTGCTGGATGCCGGTGCGAATGTCCATGTTGCGGACACGGATGGGAGGACTGCGCTTATGAAGGCGGCGCAGGAGGGGCACTTGGAGATTGTCAAACTCCTGCTGGATGCCGGTGCGAATATCCATGCCGCGGACGAGAAGGGGTGGACTGCGTTTACGTTGGCGGTGCAGGAGGGACGCGTGGAGACTGTCAAACTCCTGCTGGAGGCCGGGGCAGATATCGATGCACGTACTGCGCTTACATTGGCAACCCGAGAGGAGCATTTGGAGATTGTCAAGCTGCTGCTAGAGGCAGGTGTGGATGTTCATGCCGCAGGCAAGGGTGAAAATACTGCGCCTACGTTGACGAGGGCGCTAGGTCAGGCTCTCTTCCATGAAATCATGGCTCCCGAAACCTCCATAGAAAAAGTCCGATCGTTCATTAATGATGGGGCGGATGTGAATATGCAGATTGGGGGCAACGTTTCATGTGGCACAGCGCTTATAGCGGCGGTGGATGGCGGAAAGGAGGAGATTGTCAAGCTGCTGCTGGAGGCTGGTGCAGATGTCCATGCTGTGGGCAAGTATGGGCAGACTGCGCTTACGTGGGCAGCGTGTATGGGATCCGTGGAGATGGTCAAAATCCTGCTGGGAGCCGGGGCAGATATCCAGGCTGCGACTGAGGATGGGAGGACTGTGCTCATATGTGCGGCGCGTGAGGGAAACGGGGAGACTGTCACGCTACTCCTGGATGCCGGGGCGGATGTCAATGCTGCGACCAAAGGTGGATGGACTGCGCTTATGGAGGCGGCACTGTGGGGACCCGTGGAGATTGTCAAACTCCTGCTGGATGCCGGGGCGGATGTCGATGCTGCGGACGAGGATGGAGATACCGCGCTTATGGAGGCGGCGCAGGAGGGGCATTTGGAGATTGTCAAGCTGCTGCTGGATGCCGGGGCGAATGTCCATGCTGCAGACGAGGATGGATATACTCCGCTTATATGGGCGGCGCGTAAGGGACATCTGGAGATTGCCAAACTCCTGCTGGATGCCGGGGCGGATGTGAATGTTGCAGATAAGGGGGGATGGAGTGCACATATGTGGGCGGCGAGGGGACACGAGGAGATTGTCAAACTCCTGCAGGAGGCTGGTGCGGATGTCCATGCTGCGGACGTGTTTGGGCAGACTGCGTTTATGGTGGCGGCGTATGGGGGACACGTGGGGACTGTCAAGCTCCTGCTGGAGGCTGGTGCAGACGTCCATGCCGCGGACAAGGATGGGCGAACGGCGCTTATGGCGGCGGCGCAGGAGGGGCATTTGGAGATTGTCAAACTACTGCTGGAGGCCGGTGCAGACGTCCATGCCACGGACAAGGATGGGCGTACGGTGCTTATGGCGGCGGCGCAGGAGTGGTATTTGGAGATGGAGATTGTCAAACTGCTGCTGGAGGCCGGTGCAGATGTCCATGCTACGGACAAGGATGGGCGTACGGTGCTTATGGCGACGGCGGAGAAGAAGGAAGATGCGGCGATTGTCAAACTCCTGCTGGAGGCCGGTGTGGATGTTCACGCCACGGATAAGGAGGGGAGAACGGCGCTTATGGTGGCAGCGCAGGAGGGTCATTTGGAGATTGTCAAACTGCTGCTGGAGGCTGGTGCAGATTTCCCTGATGCAGACAATGAGAGGACATGGGGCAACCGCCTTGAGGCAACTGCAAAGCAAGCGCGGTTGCGTCCTGCAACGGGCTTGCAACGGGACTGCAACGGGGCTGCCGATGCTCGACCTACGAACAACGCCTACGGCAAACGCTTTTGAGCGAAATCAGGCAATACGTGGGGCGACTCCGAAGAAACCAGGGCAGGGTGGTGCCGGTGAGGCGACGTACGTTTTTCAATTATCCTTTGGACGTTCTTATCGCAAGATCACCTGCCTCAGCTTTTCGCACGATTTTAACAGATCCTCGATTTTTGCAACGATGCGCTTTTGCTCGGCAAGAGGGGGAAGAGGTAAATACAACTGAACAAGAAGGGAGAAATGTCTGGCATATCCTCTATTGCGCATTGTTTTTGCACAAAAAAGCAGTAAAATATAACAGTATTTAGCGTCAATTAGTAGAGATTTGAGTAGTTTAGCCCCATCCGCTCCAACAGCAAAGGGAAAATCTAAGAATTTCACATTTCTGGTATGGTCCCCAAAAAGAAGAATGGGAGGATCATCGAGAACTTGATCAAAGAGATCTGTGTATCCATCGATGAATTTTGCTCCCTGACCTACAACCGGATACTTGCCTGTTTTTTTTATTTCCTTACTTTGACTTTGATCATATTTTGAGTCAACTCCATACGAAATCTCATCCAGCCTTACCCACATCCAACTTTCCGGAATATCAAAGGGCTTTCCCTCTTCCGTAATTTCCGGCAAAGTTTTTTCCTTTTTGAGCTTCCCTGCCTTGATAAGTTGCTGCTTTTTCGCTCGGATCTGCTGGTAGAGTTCTGCCGCTGTGCCTTCTTCGGGGTGCTGTTCGACTAACTTGCCCTGGACGGCTAACTGCAGGATGGACTTTTGGATCTCGTCAGGGAATCGCTTGTTTAATGTGTCCAGACGGCTCCACGCTTGTTCGTAGCGGTCAATGTATGGCAACAGTTCCTCGATTTTTGCAACGATGCGCCTTTGCTCGGCAAGAGGGGGAAGAGGTAGAAGAAGAGAAACAAATTTCGATTTATTCAGAATCGATATAGTGGCTGCACTTGAACTCTCTATCTCTCGCTGTTTTACTTCCTCACTTTTCAGGAAGTAAAGTAGCATTTTCATATTGATGTGATCATGAGGGAAAATTGCATTTATTTGTTGATTACAAATGCCTTCTTTAGAAATAATAGAACACTTCCCTATGCTCCCTATACAACTTACCAAGATGCTGTTGCATGGCAAAAGAGGTGTGCACGAAGCACCTTTGATGCTTACATATTCTTTTGATGCATGAGTGTAGCACAAGTTTTTGTTTATATCTGCCGGTTTGTAAAAGCAAATTTCCTTAGGTTCAAAGTTGTCGCGTTGCTGAGTCGATGGTGTTTTCCCCGTTATAACTCGCACAATATCTCCCAATCTTACCCACATCCAACTCTCCGGAATATCAAAGGGCATTTCTTCTTCCGTTATTTCCGGTAAAGGTTTTTCCTTTTTGAGCTTCCCTGCTTTGATAAGTTGCTGCTTTTTCGTTTGGATCTGCTGGTAGAGTTCTGCCGCCGTGCCTTCCTCGGGGCGCTGTTCGACTAGCTTGCCCTGGATGGCTAACTGTAAGATGCTTTTTTTCAACTCCTGTGGGGTCATGATTTCGTTCCTTCCAGTAGGGTTGTAATCTCCGCCAGTACCTGCTCAATTTCCGCATTCAGAGAGGCACGCTCGCTTTCGTATTGCTGGACCAGCTCCCACGGCTCTAAGATTTCCTCTTCCTTTCGAGGGAAAGGGCAGCATTTATCAAAATTATAGTTGAGAGCTTGCAATTCCTCTGTCGTGTAAAAGCGCGCTTTATCGAAACCATCGACGACGATGGGCTGCTTGTTTTTCCACCATGCACGAACAGGGTCAAAATGCTTGTCCTGCATGGGTCTTGCTTTGGTGAAACTCTTGATTCCCTCCGGATAATCCAACCTGTAGAACCACACGCCGGCGGAGGCAACACCTTTTTGGAAAAACAGCAGATTGGTGTGCACGCTGGCATAGGGTTTGAATATCTGGGGCAAGCGAATGATTGTGTGAAGGCCGTATTCTTTCAGCAATTTCTCCTTTAGCGCCTTTTTTACCGGCTCCGTCCCAAACATGAACCCATCGGGGAGGACGATGCCGCAACGCCCACGATCTTTCAGGAGACGCATAATGAGCGCTAAAAACAGATCGGCGGTCTCAGAAGTTTTAAACTCCGCTGGAAAGTTTTGTTTGATAGCTGCGTCCTCTGAACCTCTGAATGGAGGATTTGTGACGATCACATCCACACGATCTTTTGCTGAGTAATCGGAAAGAGGGCGGGCAAGAGAGTTCTGGTGGCGGATTTGCGGCACGTCTATGTCGTGCAGGATCAGGTTCGTCATTGCCAACAGGTGCGGCAGAGGTTTTTTCTCCCAGCCAAAGATTGTTGTTTGCTGGGTGCTCAGCTCCTCCGTTGAGATCACGCTACCCAAATGCGCGATGGTGCTGGCGAGGAAGCCACCCGTGCCGCAGGCGGGATCTAACACGGATTCTCCAGGCTTGGGATCGACCATTTCCACAACGAAGTTCGTAACGGGGCGGGGCGTGTAAAATTCACCCACTTTTCCTGCGCTTTGCAGATCCTTGAGCATCCCTTCGTACAACTCATTAAAGGTATGCTCCTTTCGCGCATCGATAAAATCAACTTGCTCATTGATGCGATTGATAAGCTGGCGGAGATTGACGCCGGACTTCATGGAGTTATTGATGTCCTCAAAGACCCCGCGCACCACGAATTTACGTAAGTCTCCATCAGAAGTATCCAGTTTTTTGAGAGCTTCGAATAGCCTGCTTACAAAAGCTATCAGGTCATCACCGGTGATGCCTTCTTTATCCGCCGCCCAATCACGCCAACGCAACCCCTTTGGAATCACGCCGTGGTAGTCGGAGTGAAATTCCCAGCTCATTTCCTTGGCATCAAAGGCTTTCAGGAACAAAAGCCAGGTGATTTGCTCGATATACTGCGCATCGCCATTCAGGCCGGCATCTTTGCGCATAATATCTTCCAGCGATTTTACCAAAGCGGACATTGCCATAACCAGTCCTTTCTATTTTATCAACTTACGCAGCGTATTGTTTGATTTCTTCGCGGTACTTTTCAAGCTTCTCCTTCTCAATTCATCACGCACAAATTCCGAAATCGACACCTCCAAAATTCAACGGAACCCTGCTCCATTGCCGGCATCGGACAAACACCCCATCCTTGCTTCTTCGAAAAATCCCCGGAGCATTGATATGCGAGAGAAAGGACAATACAGAGTGTATCACTAAAAACCAGCCCCTCTCTGGACCTTCACAAACGTCAAATACAACCTTCCCCCAAAAATCTTCCCCCTGTTGCAGCGCCTCATTCGCAATATCCTCGCGCTGCGTGTAAATTTCGTCCCCTTTGGCTACCCCTGCTTCGCGGAGGGGTTTGTTATTACCCCCCCCACCGCTCTATATGTTGATTTTCAACGTCTTGCATAGCTAGATGTTGTATAATGTGTCCATATTATATCTCTTTTTGCTGGACGTATCAAGTTTTATTTAAGTAAGTTCTACGCTCGCTTCACATCCGTCTCAAGAAAAGATAAAGATTGGAACACTTCAGGTGCTTGAAGCTCCAGCCCTTCACCTTGCCATACGGGAGCACCCCCTGACAAGGAAACGGGGAACGACTTCATTCCATCACACCGAGACGCCTCTGTCAACGAAAAAAGCGGGGCAATATTTACGCTTTTGGCCGAATTGCCTCCGAGCCCTCGGGGGCTTTCACGGCTTTGCTCAATCATCAAAGGTTTGAGCTTCTTGCTGGCTTACCTCCTTCATCCATGGGAAACGCATGAGGAATGGGGTGGATGAGCCCAGTGAAGATTTTATTGGGACAAGTGTGCTCTCTAAAAGTTTTTTGCCTTTAGACTGTACATCTGTTTTGAAAAAAGATATACTCGCCCTCATACGGCGGAGAAACAGAGCCGGAGCCTCAAACCCTTATTTTCACCGTGAAAGAAAATCACACCTTCAAAAGCGCGATTCGAAAAGTCGTTCGTGGGATGTCGGCGGTGGCGCTATGTGCCCTATTCGTTACAGCGTCGGCGGAAGGAGGGACGCCCGAATTCTACAAGGAAGCGGAAGCCGGGCAGGCATGGGCGCAGTATGAAGTTGGTGAGTGCTATTATCATGGCAGGGGAGTGAGTAAGGACTACGCGGAGGCCGTGAAATGGTATCGCAAGGCAGCGGATCAGGGGAATGCGCAGGCGCAGTTTAGTCTTGGCTGGTGCTATGCGGACGGCAAGGGGGTGAGTAGGAATTACGCGGAGGCAGTGAAGTGGTACCGCAAGGCGGCGGAGCAGGGGGATGCGAAAGCGCAGTGCGGTCTTGGCTTGTGTTATGAGACCGGCGAAGGAGTGAGCAAGGATTACGCAGAGGCGGTAAAGTGGTACCTCTTGTCAGCGGATCAGGGGAATGCGAATGCGCAGTTTAGGCTTGGCTGCTGCTACAGGAATGGCAGTGGAGAGAGCAAAGACTTCGTCGCGGAGGCAGTGAAGTGGTTTCGCAAGGCGGCGGAGCAGGGGGATGCGAATGCGCAGTTTGATCTTGGCTGGTGCTATGAGTGCGGCAGAGGAGTGGGCAAGGACATGACAGAGGCAGTGAAGTGGTACCGCAAGGCGGCGGAACAGGGGCATGCGGATGCACAGTATACCCTTGGCAATTGCTATTACGACTGCGAGGGAGTGAGCAAGGACATAACAGAGGCAGTGAAGTGGTGGCGCTTGGCGGCGGAGCAGGGGGATGCGGATGCGCAGTTTCGCCTTGGCGTATGCTATGCGAACGGCTGGGGAGTGAGCGAGGACATGACGGAGGCGGTGAAGTGGTGGCAGAAGGCAGCGGAGCAGGGGAACGAGGCGGCGGCGGATAATCTGCGGAAGTTAAAGTTTTAACCAATCAACGAGACAAAGCAGATGAAAGCGAAACGAATCGCGATGATGCTGGGAATGGCGGTGGCGCTGAGTGGGTGCGAAAGCGGATCATTGCCGAAGTACTACCACTCGATGAACAACCCGAACATCAGTGTGAGTAACCCGGGATGGCGGGTGCAACGGACCGGACAAGGCTATGAGCTGACCGCCTGGGGGAGGCAGCTTGTAGCGGAGGTGGATCCCGCGGCGTATGAAAGCTGGAGCGACGCGATGTTCTCGCACCTCAAGACGTGTAAGCGAGGGCTTGAGGAGCAGCAGACTTTGCTCTCTGCACAGGGACGGCAGGATTACGGGATGGTGTGCGCGAAGCTGAGCCAGGTGCCCACGACGCCGGTGCCCTACGCGGGGAACTCCTACGGCGCGCCTACCATGGATGATGCTGAACTGGTGCACCAAGTAGCAGGCGGTGGCTATGAGCTGCAGCCCTGGCTGCGGATGTGCGCGCAGAGTCTCACGGCGCGTCAGGTGGCGGATACGAGCACATATTACCCTGCGGAGGGAGCCATGATCCACGCGCTGTATGCCTTGCAAAAGCATGCGGAGGCGCTTACGCCGCAAGGGGTGAAAGATTTTGACCTGCTCAAGGATCGCCTGCGCTATGTTGAGTTTGGCTAAGAGCTTGGTACGGCGTAACCTTTCCTAAACAGTCAACAAACCAACTCACAACCGCATAGCATATGACAAAAAGACCGGAAAAATAAACGGTTAAGCTCTTCAGGGCAATGGTGTGCGGCGGTGGCAACATTGCTTGCCGGCGCAGCTCTGGTCACGACTCCACCAAGCAACGCGGCTACCGTTTACCAAAGCAGCTCGCAGGTTGCTGAAACCTACCGGCTGGCAAGAGCACTGCGGAAGGACATGGCGGAGACGGTGAAGCGGTACCGCAAGGCGGCGGAGCAGGGGCATGCGGGGGCACAGTACAACCTAGGCGAGTACTATGCGAACGGCCAGGGCGTGAGCAAGGATATAGCAGAGGCAAGAAGATGGTACCAAAAGCCGCCGATCAGGGGCATGAAGGTGCCAAGAAGGCCCTGCAGCAACCGTAGGTTGCTGCTTATGTACGATTTACGATGTACGATGTACGATTTGGAAAGTTCGCGCGCTTTGCGCGGGAATTTGGCGAAGCTGGGGCGAACGGGATGTAATGGAGCTGTGCGCGGGAATGGCTAGAAGGGGACGGGAGAGGGACGCCTAGCGGCGCCCACGTATGATGTAGGATGTACGATGTACAACACGCACGACGGCTGTAAGTGCGTATGGACAGCGCGGATGCGCTGCCCCGCAGGGGCGAACCGGCAGGGTGGTGCCGGTGAGTCAATTTGAAAAGCTCGCGCGCGTTGCGCGGGGAAGCGAAGCCGGGGCGGACGGGATGTGATGGAACTGCTCGCGGTCGTAGTTAGAAAGGGGCGGTGGCGCCTCGCGGCGCCTATGTACGATTGCAACGGGCTTGCAGCCACATTTCGTCCCATGAAAAAACGACCCATTTTGGCGGCATGGAATTTTGAAAGCCACTCAACCCGGGATCAAAGAGATAGAAAAAGCTCGTGCAGCAACACGCTCGGCTCAATCCTATTGAGCTTAATAGCAAATCAGAAGAACGATTGATGGAACTCTACGAATCCTCTCACAAAAGCCTTGCAAATCCTGACGAAAACGCTATGCTGTTGGAGGGCCGTTCACTTTGAGGCATGATGCACCTCGCTTCTCATCAAAACAATACCAAACACCTCTACCCCTCCCCACGCACATGATGGTCGAAAAGAAAAGTCTAGATGAAGCTCTCTTCCGGAAAGTCGCGGATCCCAAAACGTCCGTGGAAGAAGTCCGGGCGCTCATTCGTGCAGGGGCGGATGTCCATGCTGCGGACAAGGAGGGGTGGACTGCGCTTACGTTAGCGGCGGAAAAGGGACATGTGGAGGTCGTGAAACTCCTGTTGGATGCCGGTGCGGATGTCAATGTTGCGACCAAGGGTGGACGAACTGCGCTTGTGCGGGCGGCGGGGTGTGGACGCGTGGAGGTTGTCAAACTTCTGCTGGAGGCCGGGGCGAATGTTAATGTTGCGACCAAGGGTGGGCGGACTGTGCTTACGTGGGCGGCGCGGTTGGGGCACGCGGAGATCGTCAAACTGCTGCTGGAGGCTGGTGCAGATGTCCATGCCACGGACAAGGATGGGCGAACGGCGCTTATGAAGGCGGCGCAGGAGGGGCATTTGGAGATTGTCAAACTGCTGCTGGAGGTTGGGGCAGATGTCCATGCCACGGACAGGAAGGGGAGGACTGCGCTTACGTGGGCGGCGCAGGAGGGGCATTTGGAGATTGTCAAACTGCTGCTGGAGGCTGGCGCAGATGTCCATACCACGGACAAGAAAGGGAGGACTGCGCTTACGTGGGCGGTGCAGTATGGACACGAAGAGGTCGTGAAACTCATGCTGGAGACCGGTGCGAATGCCCGTGCTGCGGATAAGACCGGAAATACCGCGCTCGCGTGGGCGGCGCAGAGAGGGCACGTGGAGATTGCGAAACATCTGCTAGATGCCGGGGCGGATGCCAATGCCGCGACCGAGATTGGATGGACTGCGCTCATGAGGGCGGCGCAGGAGGGGCGCGTGGAAATTGTCAAACTGCTGCTGGAGGCTGGGGCGGATGTTCGTGCTGCGACCAAGGATGGATGGACTGCGCTTGTGCGGGCGGCGGGGTGTGGACGCGTGGAGGTTGTCAAACTGCTGCTGGATGCCGGGGCGAATGTTAATGTTGCGACCAAGGGGGGGTGGACTGTGCTTATGTGGGCGGCGAAGGAGGGATACGAGGAGATTGTGAAACTTCTGCTAGAGGGAGGAGCTGATGCCAATGCTGCGACCAAGGATGGGTGGACTGCGCTTACGATGGCGGCGTATGGGGGACACGTGGGGACTGTCAAGCTCCTGCTGGAGGCTGGTGTGGACGCCAATGCTGCGACCAAGGATGAGTGGACTGCGCTCACGTGGGCGGCGTATGGGGGACACGTGGGAACTGTCAAGCTCCTGCTGGAGGCCGGGGCGGACGCCAATGCCGCGACCAAGGATGGATGGACTGCGCTTACGTTGGCGACGCATGGGGGACACGTGGAGATTGCGAAACTTCTGCTGGAGGCCGGGGCGGATGCCAATACCGCGACCAAGGATGGGTGGACTGCGCTTATGGCGGCGACGCGCCACGTGGAAATGGTGAAACTCATGCTGGAGGCCGGGGCAGATGCTAATGCCGCGGACAAGGAGGGGAAGACTGCGTTCACGTGGGCGGCGCAGTGTGGGCGCATGGAGGTTGTCAAACTCCTGCTGAGGGCCGGGGCGGATTTCCCTGATGCGAACAAGAAGTAACGGGTCTGTAACGGATCTGCAACGCAGGGGCGGTGGCTCCTATGTACGAATTAGGAAATTCGCGCCTGCGGCGCGGGAGGGCGGATCGCATGTGGTGCGGGAGCAATGTGGTGACGAGGCGAGTAGTCCCGACAAGATGTCAAACCATTGATGATTGAGCATGGCAATGAACCCGGCATAGCGTCACATCGAAGGTTTTCCCGAGCAACGCGCGCAAGCTCTGCAAGTTGACTCACCGGCACCACCCTGCCCTGGTTGCTTCGGAGTCGCCCCACGACTGTTGCTTCGGACTCGCCCCACGACTCCTCACCCCTGCGGGGCAAAAGCTACGCTTTTGGCCAAACTGACTTACAGCCGTCGGCAGTTTTCGCCCCTGCGGGGCAGCGCATGCGCGCTGTCCATACGCACTTACAGCCGTCGTGCGTGTTGTAAATCGTAAATCGTAAATAATCAACGGCTTATGCTTCATGATGTACCGTTAACTTTCTTAATTAACCGTGTACGATTTATTGATAACGTGCGCGTTGAGCAGATTATTCGGATCATTAACGTATGCGGGGATTCCTCTAGGTCCATCATCATGATGACCGCCAGAGCGAACGCATTAGGAAATGCGTTTGCCCTGGGGCAAAGGTGGCAAACCTGCGTCATTTAGGAGTAATTGGATTGTTGCCGCTTGCCAAGGAGGAAGAGATATGATATGCTGCGGGGTATGAGGAAGATAGAGATGCTGATAGCGCTGATGGGAGTCGCAGTGCTGGCGATGTGCAGTCAAAACGAAGGGCCGTTGCCAGCGGGGCAGGTGCGAGCGACGGATGCCAAGGCGGACGCACTGATGGCGCAGGCGCAAAGGTTGGAACAGGCAGGGAAACATTCAGCGGCGCGTAGCGTCCTTACCCAGATTGTGACAGATCATGACTTGGCTCCGTGTGCACCGCAGGCGCGGATGATGCTCGGAGAGATAGAGGAAAAGCTGGGCGACCCGCGCGAGGCTTTCCGGCAATACGGCAAGGTGGTGGAAGGATACCAGAGCAGCGAATTGTATGAGAAAGCGTTGAATCGCCAACTGGCTATCGGTACGGCAGCAGCAAGCGGCAAACTGAAGGGGAAAGTGCTTTGGCTGTGGGATGTGCCTATGGAAGAAGGGAAGGTGGTGGAGTGGCTACAATCCGTGATAAAAAATGCGCCGTATGCCGATATGTCTGCCACAGCAGCATCTGTGCTGGGAAATTATCTGGTGAAGCGAGAGAAATATGATGAGGCTGCAGCGGTGTACAAGAAACTGGTAGAGGATTATCCGGACAGCCCGTACGCACCCGGGGCGCAGTTGATGGTGGCGAAGTTGTGGGCATCTAGCCACACACGTGGCGACAACAATTTGGTGAATCTGGATCGCGCCCGCGAAGCGTATGAGGAGTTTACCCTGCTTTACCCAAACCATAAGGAGGTCGGTACGGCTCGCAGCGGGGTAAAGGAGATGCAACGACTCATGGTGGATCAGGAGTTGGAGGTGGGGCGCTATTATTTGGAACGTGCCCGCGAGTATGGTCCGGCCGTATTTTGCTTTGAGAGTGTGATACGTCAGGCAAGCGCGAATCCGGAGGCCGCGCAAAAGGCTAAGAAGCTCTTGGTACAAGCACAGGCAGGTCTCAGATCTTCCACCGCCCCCAAGTCGTGATTCACTTTGTAACCAGATTCTTGATCATGGCCGGCTGTGTGTTGCCACTGCTCAGCTGTGGTTACCATTTGGGGGGTGTCAGGAGTCGTGCGATGGCGAAGGTGGACACCGTCTGCGTTGACATGTTCACGAACAGCACATTTTACCCCAATGTGGCCGTACAGACTACCACCGCGCTCACTGAGGCAATACAGCGAGACGGGGCTTTTCGCCTAGCGTCTCCGTCGCAGTGCACTGCAGTGCTGAGCGGGAACGTGTCCTCAGTGGTGAGCAGTGTGTTGCGCACCAATTCGCGTAATACGTACCTGAGTGCGGAGATCGGGCTCACAGTGCACGTGGATTACGTTGTCACGGAGGCAGCTACTGGGCGTATCATCACCAGGGGGAAAGTAACCGGCGAGGGTAGCTACTTTAACGATGACACAGGCAATGTGCAGACGGCGCGTGATAGTGCGCTGTCTTATGCTACGCGCTTGGCGGCTGACCAAATTGTGCAAAAGCTCACAATTCCATGATATCCTACCCGGTCAGTTTTGTAGGGGTACCAATAGGCAATCGGGAGGATATCACACGCCGTGCACTCGCCGTGCTGGAAGAGGTAGATTGTGTATGCTGTGAAGACACGCGCAATACTGGGCGTTTGTTGGCGTATTACGGTATTAGTAAACCCTTGATCAGCCTGCACGAGCACAATGAGCGAGAACGCTGTGCTGCAGTGGCGCAACGAGCAATGGCCGGGGAGAAGTTTGCGGTGGTGACCGATGCAGGGATGCCTGGGGTGAGTGACCCAGGGTATCGATTGGTGCGCGAGTTGCAGGAGCGTGGGGTGGAATATACTGTGTTGCCCGGACCATGCGCGGTGGTGACAGCGTTAGTGGGATCCGGCATGCCAAGCGATGCCTTTTTTTTCGGGGGGTTTCTTCCGGTGAAGACAGGGAAGCGTCGCCGTGCGTTGGAGAAGGCATTGAACGCAAACTGCACGAGCATCTTTTATGAGTCTCCTTTCCGCATAGCTGCCACACTTGCCGAACTTGCAGAATTGAGAGCAGATGCACGTGTGTGCGTAGCACGTGAGCTCACCAAAATGCATGAAACATACCATCGTGGCACGGCTATTGAATTGTCTGCTGACTTTTCCGCAAAAAAATACAAGGGAGAGATGGTGTTGCTCATTGGCGGGGAAAATGCGCCGCGCGAGCACGAAACTACGGAGTCGTGAGCTCGCCCTGGTTACTTACTGCCCCAGAGTGGCATGCCCTCCCATTGCTCCATTAAGCGAGGCTGATATCACTCCATACGCACGAGAGGACTCGAACCTCCACGAGCTAGCTCACCGGACCCTAAAACCGGCGCGTCTACCAATTCCGCCACGTGCGCGTGTTGCTCAACACGGCTGCATTGAAACATAATTCCGCGTGCGATGCAAGGCGGAAGTACGGAAGACGGGTGCAAATACGTAAAAAAGCGTTTGATATTTACAAGCAGCAAAGGATAATGTTCGATTTTTATTTATTGATAATGCGCATGTTGAATAATTTTGGACAGGAAATGTATGGGAGAAAGGAAAAAGACTCAACTTAATTCGCATCATGGGGACATCGCTGTTATGATTTTTTGATCCACGCAAAACGAGTATGTGTTTGCTTTGCATGGGAAAGCGTGAGCTTGCAAAAGAGTGGGTCCTATGGTAGCATCTGCGCGCGGATGATTTCGGATGTTACCAACTTGAAGCGCTGGGTTAAGCGGGCTGAAAATCAGCCGCAAGGGCGCGCTGTATTGGATTTGGAAGCGGATAGCATGTACCACTATCGCGAAGAACTATGTTTAATTCAATACGCTGATGATAAGGGTGTAGAAATCATCGATCCGCTGGTCATTGAGGACATGAGTCCCTTTTACAACTGGCTAAAAGGTGCTGAGGTATGGATGCATGGGGCAGACTATGATATGTGTCTGCTGAAGCAGACATTCGGAGGGTTGCCCGCCATGATATGGGACACGCAGATAGCGGCGCGATTGCTTGGACATGAGCAGTTTGGATTGGCGGCACTCGTGGAGTATTTTTACGGCATCAAGCTAAGTAAAAAAAATCAGAGAGCCAATTGGAGTGTGCGCCCTATTTCACAGACGATGCAGGACTATGCGCAGGGGGATGTGGCCTTTATACTGGATATGGCGGATCGTATGGTGGCACAGCTGAAGACCATGGGGCGTTACGAGTGGTTTTTGGAAAGCTGCGAAGAAAGTCTGGAAAAAGGGCGTTTGCGTCGCAAGGCAGAGCAAGAGGACTGGCGTATCCGCGGCTGTGGACGCTTGAATCGTCGTGGTCTGGCCGCACTGCGTACTCTCTGGCACTGGCGGGAGGTCGAAGCAGCGCGCATAGATTGTCCCGTGTTCAAGGTATGTTCCAATCAAGAATTGCTGAATTGGAGTGCCCGGTTGCAAGATTTTCTCCGCGTTTTTCCCCCGCATGGTAGAGCTGACCGTATAGCCCGATATCGCCGTGCAGTGCGAAGGTTTCAGCTGCTGGATGAAGAGGAATATCCGCCGTTGCCCAGTCGCGCCAAGTGGCAGCAGGTTCCACGGAACTATGAGAAGCGTTTGGAAAGCTGGCTAGCACATCGTGATGTCTTAGCGAGCGAACTGCATCTGAACGCTGCACTTATTGCATCCCGCGCGCAGGTGGAGGCCATAGCTGCTGATGAAAAGAAAGGATTGTCGAGCCTGATGCACTGGCAGAGAGAGCTGCTCACTGATAGCACAGTGGCGAAGCGCGCCATTTCCCTCACATGCCTCCCCTGAGCGACAGAATCAAGAAACTTGAGGGGAGGGAATTGAAGCGCATTCTCGTCCTCATGGGTCCGTTATACCTAGCGAATCTGATGAGTGTGGGGATGGGAGTCATTGACACAATGGTGGCTGGCAGTGCAGGCACGAGGGATTTGGCTGCGGTTGCGCTGGGCACCTCGGTGACTGTGCCCGTCATGGTGTCCGTGGGAGCTGTTTTGAACATCATCAGTCCCATGTTGGCGCGACTCTTGGGTGCCGGACATGAAAGACGGGCAGGTCTGCTACTCAACAGCGCCAAATTACTTAGCCTAGCGCTTATGCTGGTGGAATTCGTGTTGCTCTATTTGGGAAGTTACGTGTTTCCGTACATCACCAATTCCCCGCAACTGGCTCAGGATGCTGCGCTCTACGTGTATTTCCTCGTAGGGGCGGTACCTGCTTCCTTGCTTATGAGGGTGGTGCAGGGGTGCTGGGAAGGCTACGCACAGACGCGGCCGGCTATGGTGGTGTGTTTGCTGGGACTGGTGTTGAATGTGCCGCTCAACTATGCGTGTGTGCTGGGATGGTGGGGATTCCCCGCATTGGGTGGCGCAGGGTGTGGGCTTGCTACAACGATCGTTCATTGGCTCATGTGCGCAGTGCTCCTGGGCATGCAAATAGCCTCGCGTCGGCACCGGTGGGCGGCGCTGCAGATGCTTGGATTTCGACGATTCGGAAAAATCGGGGTGATGCGACGCATTGTGCGCTTGGGGTTGCCGCTCGGTGTGGCCTCGCTGTGCGAGATGAGCTATTTTTGTGTGATTACGCTGGTGATAGCGCCACTGGGCGAACTGATGGTAAGCGCACAACAGATTGCTATAAACATTTCCAGCGTGCTTTTCATGTTCCCACTGAGTTTGAGCATAGCCGTATCTATCCGTGGAGCCTATCTTGTGGGTGCTCGGAGCGAACGGCGCTTCCGTGCGCTGGTGCGTGCGGCTATGCGTTTCATGTACGCCGCGACGGTCTTTCTGATGGCTGCGGTCATCTATTGGCGACACTCAATTATTTCGCTTTACACGGATGATCCCACCGTCACAGCCACAGCTGCCACATTGGTGACGTTGTGCGCTGTGTACCAATTTTCCGATGGCACGCAAGCTCTCATGACGGGCTTGCTACGTGCCTGCCATGACACCGCAGTCATCACTTGGGCTAATATAGGTTGTTATTGGGCGTTGGGATTTCCCCTCTCCGTCGTCCTCATCCGCACGGATTGGTTGCTGCCGGCTATGGGACCCGAGGGGGCATGGTGGAGCTTCATTATCTCGCTCACGGCTATTGCTGTGATCTTTGCCTTGCGTTTCCGCGCAACGGCACGCAAAGTTTTTCTCCGTTCTTGACGCGCAGCCGTAGTTCGGGTACAATGTGTGTGCCGTCGGAGCCCCCGGAGGTGCAGCCGGAAAACCCCGCCAGGACCGAAAGGTAGCAACGGTATTCGTTCTGCGTTTGTCGGGTAGGCTTCGGCGGCTTTTTTGCTATGCAGACGCTGATTCTAGCTGTCAATAAACCAGCGCTCGCCTACGCAAAGGCGGGTGTGGCGTTTTATGAGGAGCGGCTGCGACCACTGGGGAAAGTGGAAGTGCGTTATTTAAGAGAAGGGGGTGCCAGTGATGTGGCGGAGGCGATGCTGCGCGCCAGTGAGGGCTGCCTGCGCATAGCAATGGACGAGCGTGGGCAAAATATGAGTACACGCCAGCTGGAGGCAAAATGGCGCGAGTGGCAGATGCGAGCGGTGAAACGCGTGGCGTTTCTCATCGGACCAGCAGATGGGCATACAGAGAAATTGCGTGCCAGCTGCGATTGGACTCTTTCTCTGGGACGGCACACCATGCAGCATGAGTTGGCACTGGTAGCGTTGATGGAACAAGTGTATCGCATTCACACGCTGCTTGCCGGTTCTCCTTATCACAGGGATTAGGACCTCCCGGTTTTTCAACTGTCTTTTTTGCGGATTTCTACGCGTCGGATTTTGCCGCTGATTGTCTTGGGCAGTTCATCGACGAACTCGATGATACGTGGGTATTTGTAGGGAGCAGTTTCACGCTTCACATGTTCTTGCAGGTCTCGGATCAATTCTTCGCCAGTCTTGCCTTTCCACTCTTGACCGAGCACCACCGTGGCTTTTACCACCATGCCGCGTATCTCATCCGGTACGCCTGTGATGGCGCATTCCACCACGGCAGGGTGAGTCATCAACGCGCTTTCTACTTCGAAGGGACCTATTCGGTAACCGCTTGACTTGATAATGTCATCCATGCGACCAACAAACCAGTAATAACCATCCTTATCGCGCCAAGCCATGTCGCCAGTGTGGTAGATGCCATCGTGCCAGGTACGGTGAGTGAGCTCAGGGTCCCGATAGTATTCTTTGAAAAGACCTATGGGCTTTTTATCGCCCACGCGAACCACAATTTCACCTTTTTCGCCGTCTCCGCAACTTGTACCATCCGGGCGCTGCAGGTCAATGTCGTACTGCGCGTTGGGAACGCCCATGGAACCGGGCTTGGGGGCCATCCATGGGAAGGTCCCCAGCGTCATGGTAGTTTCAGTTTGTCCGAATCCCTCCATCATGCTGATACCTGTTCTCTCCTTAAACTTTTCAAAGACGGCGGGATTGAGGGCTTCTCCTGCCGTGGTGCAGTATTCGAGACTGGACAAGTCATACTTCGATAAGTCCTCACGGATCATGAAGCGGTAGATGGTGGGAGGCGCGCAAAAACTTGTCACCCTGTATTTTTCGATTTGGCGGAGCAAGGCGTCGGCGTTGAACTTCTCGTGGTCAAATACAAACACAGCTGCTCCTGCAAACCACTGACCGTAAAACTTACCCCACACAGCCTTGCCCCAGCCAGTATCAGCCACGGTAAGGTGCAAAGATCGCTCATGTAGATTATGCCAGAACACGCCGGTGGTGAGGTGTCCCAGCGCATACAGGTAGTCGTGAGCTACCATATTGGGTTCACCGCTTGTGCCACTAGTGAAGTACATGAGCATGGTATCCTCGTTGGAGTTTACGCATGCAGGTTTACGGAAGGGCGAAGCCTTGCGCCACTCGGACCGCCAGTTATGGAAGCCCTCCGGGGCAGGATCATCATGGTCCGTGACGGCGATGTAATGCTGTACGGTGGGGCTTTCAGCAGCGGCTGCTCGTATCTGGTTCACTACATAAGGCTCATCCACACAGACAATGGCTTTTACGGAGGCCCGTGTGTTGCGGTAAACGATATCGTGCTTGGTGAGCATGTGGGTGGCAGGGATCACCACGGCTCCGATTTTGTGCAGAGCAAGCATCACGATCCACCACTCGTAACGGCGTTTCAGAATGAGCATCACCGGGTCATTTTTGCCAATGCCCAGTGACATTAGGTAGCTTGCGGCTTGGTCAGTCTGCTCCTTCAATTCGCTGAATGTGGCGCGGGTTTCCTGCCCTTGATCATTCGTCCAAAGGAGAGCCAGCTTATCCGGAGCCTCCTCAGCCCAGGCATCCATGACGTCGTAGGCGAAGTTGAAGTTTTTCGGGATCATGAACTCGAGGTTCTGATTGTAATCCTCGATGGACACGAAATGAGTTTGCTTTAGGAAACGTTCGATCATGGTGAAAAGCATCAAGAATTATCCGACGCTGAAAGTATGGATTTTCATTGCCTGATTGCCTATGGCGAGTGCACCGTTAGGCATAGAAGAGTCAAAATAAATTCTGTCGCTCTCGTTAGGTATGGTTGACTTGCTGCCCATATAGACCACCCACCCTCCCTCGAGCGCGTAATTCAAATCCTGACCCGCGTGCGAACTTCTGTGTATGGTTCGGGCGGAGGGTTTGACCCCCACTGCAGAGTGGAATACTCCAGTCTTGAGGCTGCGAAAACCGTTCACATGATTACGATGGTTGCGGACTTTCGAACGCTCTATAGACACACCTTGCCCCTTGTGTACCACGAAAGAGGACTTCAGGTGCGACTGTTCAGCACACATGAGCTTTTCGGCTGACAAGCCGCACTTGCAGACAATTTTCACGAGATTGAAGAAGGTGATACCCAATTCTCTTCTTCCAATGAGTTCATACTTTCCCACGTCAATACCGATGATCTTGGCAACCTTGCTCATCGGGAAACCGAGCGCATCACGCAAACCGTGCGGGCGTTCGCCCAGCTGATTGAGTCGTTCGTCCATATTTCTACGGGGCGTGTTCAATGGATGCTCTTGGATGTGACCTACTCCGAAGAAAGAAACAGTCTAAACAAACATCCTCCCTCCCGAGATCATACTCCTTTCATTTCTTTACTCAAGCAGAAAATGTGCATCCCCAGGGCAACCGTATTATAAAATGTGGTTGCCAATTTAAGGTGTATTATTTATTGATAATATGCGCGTTGCGTAGATTTTATGGATCATTAACGTATGCAGAGATTCCTCTAGACCCATCATCATGACGGTCGATCGTTGTGATGATTTTTGATACGTATAAACAGGGATATCAGTCAATAAGAGCATTTTCTCTGTTGATGACCTCCTCTCAAATGCGTTTGCCCTGTGTGCGGCCCAAGAGTCGCGCGCTTTGTGCGAGAAAATTGCGCTTGCTTTTTCGGGTGGGGAGGTGTAGGCTCAGTGCGTGAGTTATCAAGTCTTCGCTAGGAAGTATCGCCCGCGTACATTCAAGGACGTGCTCGGGCAAGACCATGTGGTGCGTACGCTTTGCAACGCTATTGAGCAGAAGCGCTTGGCGCATGCCTATCTTTTTGTTGGGCCTCGTGGCACCGGGAAAACTTCCACCGCACGTGTTTTTGCGAAGGCTCTGAATTGCACGGGTGGTCCAAAGGTTGACTTTGATCCGGATGAGGATGTGTGCCGTGAAATTGCGGAGGGGACAAGTCTGGATGTACTTGAAATAGACGGCGCTTCCAATCGAGGCATCGACAATATCCGTGACCTGCGCGACAATGTGCAGTTTACTCCCACTTACGGGCAGTACCGCATCATCTACATTGATGAGGTGCACATGCTTACGAAGGAATCCTTCAACGCGCTGCTTAAGACGTTGGAGGAGCCGCCCGAACACGTCATGTTTATTTTTGCGACCACGGAGCCGCATAAGATATTGCCAACCATACTCTCGCGCTGCCAGAGGTTCGATCTGCGCCCTATCCCAGCAGACGTAATTGCGAGGCATCTCACCCACATCGCTGGTTTGGAGGGGGTGAAACTCAGCGAAGATGCGGCATACGCAATCGCTGGGGTAGCGGATGGTGGCATGCGTGATGCGCAATCTATGCTTGATCAGTTGGTGTCTTTCTGCGGCAATGAGATCACCGAGCGCAACGTGAACGATATTTTTGGCATCACCGGGCGGGAGGTTGTAGCACGGGCTGTGGCTTATCTACTGGATCGACAGCTGCCGAGCCTGCTGCACTTGGTGCATGAGCTGTCTGAAGCGGGGCGCGACATGGGACAATTTTTGGCGGAAATGATGGGCACGGTGCGTGAGTTGCTGGTGGCAAAAATGGCTCCCCAAGAGGGCAACACTTCTCTACCGTCGGCATGGCGGGAGCCGTTACTGGCGTACATAGCTCGCATTCCGCTGGATAAGATTGTGGGTCTCATGGAGGCGCTTTCTGCGGCTGAGGAGCAGATGCGCTGGAGTGCAAACAAGCGCTTGCACTTGGAGCTCGGCATCATCCAGGCCGTGCATTCCCTTGCTCAAGCAAACATCAGCGACATTATCAAGGCTCTGAATGGTGCGCCCCTGCCAGAGACGCCCATCGCCACCGAGGTGTTACCGGATATTCCCTTGCCCGTCGCTGGAGAAACCGAGCCACCCGCGCCGGTTCGCCATGCGCAGATATCCCCGGTATCGGCGGAAGAATCCGTCCATGCTGCATCTGAGCCTGCTGCCTTCGATGCTTCGGTGTCAACGCCTCCGGAACTTTTCCCCATTGATGACGATTCGCCGGATTTCGGTCCTGCCGAGTCAGAGACCCCAGTTGCAGAAACTCCGGTAATTGCGCTCTCAGCAGAGTTGTGGGAGCAAGCCGTGCAAAGTGTGCGTTCCAAAGCTCCTTTGAAAGCAGGACTCATTGGCAACACTCTCTTTGTGGGTGAGGAAAATGGGTTGCTTACCGTTGCCATACATCCCACGGACACTTCAAGTCGGGATGCCTTGCTCTGCGGTGATGTGGGTGCACTGCTGCGCGAGACATTGCGTGAGAAATTGGGGCGCGAGATAGAGCGCATACAGGTGGTGACGGATGAAAGCGTGCCCGAACCGGTCGTTGAGGAACCGGAGCCTGTGTCTCCCCCTTCCAAAACCGACAAAACGACTCAAGCACCCTCCCCGACAGAAGAGGAGCCGGACAAGGAGCAGAAATCTCCCATCCCAGAAGAGGATTTTTACAGGGATCCGCTGATTGAATCAGCTCTCCGTGAATTAGAAGCCAGAATTATTACTCAACCATGAATCTTCAAAAACTGATGAAACAGGCGCAGGCTATGCAGGCGGGCATGGCTCAAGCGCAAGCTCGCCTCTCGGAGCTGCAATTCTCCGCAGAAGCGCCGGGTGGCAAAGTGAAGGCGACTGCAGATGGCGCCGGCAACCTTGTGCGGCTCAGCATTGATCCGGCAGTAGTGGATCCGGAGGACGTGGAGTTTCTAGAAGCCATGGTGTTGAAGACTGTGCAGGATGCATTGAATGGGGCCAAAGAAATGGCTGAAGCGGAAATGCGCAAGCTGACTGGGGGTTTGGGGTTTCCCATGTAAACCAAACCTATGCGGCATATAATCATCATTTTTGCCGCTGTGGCGCTACTTGGCAACTTTTCGGTGGCCGAGACGGTGTCCATCGGCAAGTATGATGCCAAAATAGTGCCGGAGCAGGTGGCCACCCTCAACTTTCAAAACAAAGGGGTCATCAGTGATCTGCTTGTCGATGTATCGCACCGTATCGAAAAAGATTCTGTATTGGCGGTGATGGATAAAGAGAAGACAGAGCAGGAACGCGAAGACATGGAGTTGCAAATCCGCCGCGAGAGACTCACGAAAAAGGATGAAATTCGCAAACTTGAGATGCAGCGTGAAAAACTTAACTTTTATTTTTCTTTGAACGAAAAAGAGCGAACTTATGCCCGTGATATCAAACCTGAAGAGAGTGCTGCAGCTTCTGAAGAAACATTGGCTGACATCAATGAACGCATCGAGTTGACCAAGCTTGAGCTGAATACGATGGAGCGCCGCAAGAGGCTCGATTTTGATGCCAAGCATGAGCAGCTGATCATGCGCATGCCCTTCACTGGCAGGGTTCAGTATCATTTTCCGATGCCGGAGCACCCAGAAATCCCATTTGAATACGCGCACAACGCAGCTGTGCCTTTCGCAACTGTGTGCGACGATTCGGCATTTTATATCACTTTGAGCATTAGCGATACAGACATCAGTCTTATGCCGCCCGATTCATTCAGTGCCGCGGTGCGGTTGCCGGGCGGCAAACAACTGCCGGGAACGTACGCCTACCGCCGAGTGGAGCGCAATGGCAGCCGCGGCGATATGCTTGTGTTCTTCTTCAAAATTCCGGAGCAATACCATTCTATCGCCTTTCGAATGCTTGGTAGCAATACCACTGCCACTCTCTACTACTCCACGGATGATAGTTGCAAGCGTGTGAGCAAGGCGGAGTTGCTTACTCACCCTGCAGCACCCAATTGCGAGGATTGGCATCAGCTCGCCCAGATTGCTTACCCGGACTACGTCGTGCTGCTCGTCACTGAGCATGATGTTATCCTGCGACCCAAATCAGCTATGCTCGATAGCGCATCATGAATCTTGTGTGCGACAATATTACCTTCGGGTACACACGCCGCGAGAAGGTACTGGATCATTTTTCGTACACCTTTAAGCCAGGGATTACGGTGCTGAAAGGGTATTCCGGCAGTGGGAAGACGACGTTGCTCAAACTGCTTGCTGGTTATTTGAAGGCAGAAAGTGGCAAGATCATTACCCCTACTGGGGTAAAAGTGACAAGCCGCAAGTACCATCGCCGCTGCGTGGCCTACATGTTCCAAGGAATCAACCTGCTACCGCTTATGAGTGTGGAGCGCAACCTGAGGCTTGCTGCAGAAATGGCTATGCTCCCTGGTCGTTTGTGGAAACCGCTTTGCGAGGAGCTCATCCATGATCTTGGGCTTCAGGAGCTGCGACACCGTCGCGCTGACAAGCTCTCTGGCGGTCAAGCTCAGCGGGCGGCTCTGGCACGCACGCTCATGAAGAATGCTCCGACTGTGCTGCTGGATGAGCCAACCTCCGGTTTGGACGACGATAATACGAATATCATCAAAAAGCTGGTACTCAAGGATGCCGCTAATCGTATCTGCATCATTTGTACCCATGATGCCCGCCTGCTGGAATTAGCCGATGATCTCATTGATTTTGACAGTCCTGTATCTTGCTAAAGATACGGTACATCGCTGGTTTACGCGTATATCCAGTCCTGTAGCGCGTGTGCTGGTGGTGTACTTTCTTACTCTCAGCGCTCTTGCTGCATTGGGTAGTTATGTGATTACACTGAATCTTGTGCGACATGAACTCATTGTCCGTGGAGCAGACACTGTCGCCGCAGCTATTTCTTCCCAGAATCGTGATCGGCCGGTTTTTATCCCTACATACGATGCCATAGACAAAGCATTGCAAGCCGAGTCGTACGCTCTACAAGCGCATGGGATTGTTTCTTTGCCAAATGGGCAGAGTGTGCAGGTGTATTCCTACGATTTTTCGCGCATGCGGCAGATGGCTCCGCTGTTGGCACCAGATGGGGGACCCACGCTGCTGCAGGCGGAGGATAACCAGGTGCTGCCCCCTGGTCCCGGGGATGTGATGATTGATAAAGTGCGTGTACCGGTGATGGTTCGCAATTTACCACCGAATCACACTCTACATCGTATTGTGCGCTCCGGTGCTCTTGTGGTCAGTCAAGATCAACTTCCGCCCCAAATAAAGGCCAACAAGAGCACCCTCACCAGTCTTCTCATCCGCGTGCGTAATTTGGATTCTTCAGAATCCATCCTTCGCGTGGAACGCTATATAGAGATGCTTAAACGCTATGAAAAAGCTCTTGGCTCGGTTATTTCGGCTGGATCCATACTGAGTCGCATGGACGACGTGCTGAACAAGCAAGTGCAGTGTCGTGTCGCATTTTGCTTGGGTATTAGTGCTATTGTGGGAATTCTGCTTACAGCCTTGGCAGGTATGGAATACCGCCAGAATGAGTACATATACACCCTTATGAAGAGTTTTGGGATTCACCCGCTGTTACTTGTAGGCTCGTTTATCGTGGAGAACACGGTGATTGTAGCCGCCTCATTTGCTGCGGCCATCGGTACTTTTATGTATTTCCAGGACATCATCGTCAACCAAATTCTGAAGTTGGGCAATTACTCATTGACCTTTAACGATATTCTACCGGAAATATACCTGATCTCTTACACTCTGCTTGGCTGCGTTTTTGTGTCGTCTATTCCCATTTTTGTCGCAGCTAACCGTGAAATAGGTCGTGTGCTCAAGTGAACCGCCGTATAAAATTGGCGGACCAGAAGAGGGCAGCATGGTCTCGCGTGACTCCCTTCATGCTGAGGTACCGGGTGCGCAGGAGTTGGGCAGAGCGGTGTCCCATTTCCTCTTGCAATCGCTCCAAGTCGTGCCAGCGCTTCAGATGATAGCTGGCGAAGGTGTGGCGCAGAGCATCTTGTTGCCAGTGGCGGATGCCCGCATCGTTGCGCAGGCGCGACCATCGGTGGCACCAGTCCGGTGGACAAATACTGCCGCTTGCCGGAGAGGAGGAAGAAAAGAGAGAGAGCCACGTGAGAAGCGCCGAATGCATGGTGATATGGCGGCAGCCACCAGTTTTCGTATGACGCGGTTGCAGGGAGATGACGCGCTCGTCCCAATCCAGGTCAGCCCAATCTAGACGCATAACTTCTGCCGGGCGTACACCAGCCCACAGCATGATACCCAAAGCTGGCATACATCGAGAGTGACGGGGTTCCCGCGCTGTACGTAGCAGGGCGAGCAGTTGTTCCCAGGCAAGGGGGAGAATCTCCGTCTCGTGCAGCTCCGGGCGCGAGATCGTATCCACTGGATTGGTAGTGCACCAGCCATGTTTGATGCCACAAGCAAAGATAGAGTGCAGAACAGCGCGTCCTTTCACAAATTGGTGTGGGGTGGTAAACAGACCGTCGAGCAGATTTTTGCAGTCTGTGGGGCTAATGTAGCGCAATTTCCGGTGGGCAAGGGGGGATTGAAGCATGCGAGTTGTGATGGAACGCAGCTCATCAAGAGTGCGTTGGCGGCGGTTGCTTCGCTCACGCAGGGAAACGACTACGGCCTCCTGAAAATCCACACTGCGTTCGGATTCGTATATGGCTTGCTTGCCCATCATAATTACATCTCGGCAGCGGTTGAGCAATTCAACTCCACGCAACTTACATGAACTAACCCGTTCGATAAGTTCGCGCCCCAGACGTTGCGCATCTTCTGCATCTAAACCATAGCATGTAGCCCAACTTACGGAGGCCAATTCTTCGTTTGTTTGAGGATTGCTAATCCGTATGTCAAGTTTTTCAATGAAGAAATGTATATTTCTCTATTTATTAAGCTGTTAGTGAACGGACAGCTTTTAATTTGTTTCTCACCGCAGGATGCAGAGTGTATCTCTTCCTCAAATATTATACTTTACAGTCAATGAGTAACGAGAATTACAGACTCTTACGGATTAGCAATCCGCTATAATATGCGGCAGCGGAGGAGAATTTTACCCGTCCGAGCGGGGGAAATAGCTAGGAAACGAGAGTCTCATTCATGGTGCTGACGTGGAAGCGATATCCCGTGATTTACCGGGTAGATTCTCCTTCGTTCCATCTAACCCAAACTGAACCACCTATGCCAAAAGTAATATGTTTTCGTGCCACAGACCTGATGTGCTCGGCCATAGATCGCATCATGGATGAGCGCCTCATTGACCGTACGACCGTCATCAAGCTTGCCCTTTATCACTTCGACACATACATGCGCCGCGGTGAAACACGTAACATGAATCTCTACGAAATTGTGGACGATTTAGAGAAGAGCGCAACCCCCGAGCAAACGCGTTTCGCGCCATTTAGCGTGACACGGAGGTAAGGGAACAGTTTATCACGTGGGGAAAGGCGTGGTTTGTGAGACCCCTTATAGCTCAGGTTCCCAAGAATCTTTGACAATAAGCTGGTCGTACAGTTGTTTGGCCTTATCACCCATATCCATAGAGGCGAGGCGCAGGTAGCTGCGCGCCATGGAGGCATCCGCAGGAAGTCCTTCACCCCCCTTCGCTGTGATATAGGCCAAGTACACATAAGCCTGGGGAGCGCCTGCCGCGGCAGCATCCGAAAGGAGCTGTGATGCCTTGCGTGCATCAGGTTTTACATGCTTGCCAGAGAAGTACTCGGCAGCCAGTATGATGGACGCTTGGGGGTGTCCCACCTTTGCGGCATCTTCCAGCAGCTTAATGCCGGCAGCAGTATCTTGCTTTACTCCTTTGCCATTCAGAAGCATGTAAGCGCGAGCCGTGGCTAGCGCCACCGTGTTGCTCAGTTTGGGGTGACTGAAGTAAAAATATGCTTTTTGCGGATCCTCAGGCAGGCCGAGTTGACCCTTCAAATAGCCGTAACCAAGAGCCATGCATGAGCGCAGATGACCGAGCGCAGCAGCAGTTTTCAACAAAATAATCGCTCGCTTGGGGTCGGGTTGTACTCCTGCTTCACGGACCGCGGCGTTCTCTCCCTTAACATCCATCAGACCAGAAGCCATTACGAAATAGGCCTCTGGGTTATGGCGGCGTACAGCCTCCTCCAGCAGCGTGCGGCTCTCGACAGGTTTTTTTGCGGAGGCCACGGCGGAGAGTGCAAAGTATGCATCTGAGCTTCCTGCTTCAGCCGCTTTTTTGAGCCATTCCATCTTTTGGGCAGGATCGGAAGCTAGGTTGCACAGGCGGAACATGACGTAATGGTTGCCGCGTTTGACTTCAGATTCGACCTCAGGCTTGGTGCGCGAGCTGAAAAATTCCACGCGCCCAGTGCTTATCAGCCAGTGGGCTCGAGCCATGAAGTCACCAGTTTTACAGGCATCCATGAGCATTTTATTGGCCGCAGCCTCATCCTTTGGCACCCCGATGCCCTGACGAAGGCACATGCTGGCATCTAGCATAGAGGGAACAAACCCTTTGGCAGCCAGTTTGGCCATACGCTGGTAAGTGGCACGTACTTCTGGTGAAAGAAGTTTTTCTACGGGAGTTTGGGATAGAGCCACGTCGGTGATCCAATGCTCGGCAGCGATATTCCCCTGCTTTGCTGCGGCTTTCATCCATGATTCCACGGCCTTTTCATCACCATCAGTGGCTTCCAGTACACAGAGGATGGCAGCACCGAAGTCGGGGCTGTTGTCCTTCACTTGCTTTTGTAAGGCTTCGTAAAATTCATTGTATCTGGGATTGGAGGTGACAGCATTTGATGGCGACGCAGCCGGGGGTTCTGCGATCACGGGGAGCGAACCTAGAGCAATGATCGGAATAATGATACTGAATCGAAGATAGTTCTTAAGCATAGCAGATGCCACTATTCTACGCTTGTCATGAAGTCTTGGCAAGCGGCATTTCGTTGCATTGCCTCAAAAATAAAGTCACCGAAGGGACGTAAAAAACGGGAAAAAAGAAATTTCTGAAAGCTTGATGCCTCA
>CANRJD010000017.1 GCA_947630815.1 uncultured Akkermansia sp.
GCCAAGCCAATACTCACCGTCGTCTTACCCTCTCCGGCGGGAGTGGGAGTAAGCGCACTCACGAGTATCAGCTTTCCCCGCGCTTCCCTCTCTTTGAGCACCCCGATGCTCACTTTCGCTTTGTCACGGCCATAGGGGATAATCCACTGCTCATCCAGTCCGAGTTTTTCGGCCATGCTTGCTGTAAATGTCTGCATTACACTCATACCGGAAGTTTAGCACACATCCACCCCCCTTGGCAAGGGAACTTTAGCGGCGAGACGCCGCTATGTACGAGGTGCGATGTACGATGTACGATTTGGGAAGTTCCCGCGCCTGCGCGCGAATTCTGCGAAGCAGGAGCGAGCGGGATATGATGGAATCGTGCGCGGGAGTGGTTAGAAAGGGGCGGGGCGGCGAGACGCCGCCTATGTACGAGGTACGATGTACGATGTACGATTGCGGAATTCGCGCGCGTTGCGCGGGGCGGCAAAGCAGGAACGAGCGGAATGTGATAAAGCCGTGTACGGACGTAGTTACAAAGCGGCGGGAAGGCGGAGGCAGACAAGGTCTGCTTATGTACGATTTTCGATGTACGATGTACGATTTGGGAAGTTCCTGCGCTTGCGCGCGAATTCTGCGAAGCAGGAGCGAGCGGGATATGATAGAATCGTGCGCGGGAGTGGTTAGAAAGGGGCGGGGCGGCGAGACGCCGCCTATGTACGAGGTACGATGTACGACGTACGATTTGGGAAGTGTGCGCGGAGCGACGATTAGTGCGTACGCTTGCGGCGCTTGTATTCGAGCATCGCAAGCTGCTTGGCGATCGATGCTTCGAGTCGTGTTTGATCCTCGCGAGAAAGCACGGAGCTTTCATTGCGTAATCGAGTCCGAGCTTGCTCAATGGCAGCACTAATGGAAGTCGGGTCCACCTCATCCGCCTCCAGCGCCGTGTCGGTGACGACGAGCGCGATATCATTCTCCACTTGCAAGAAACCATCGCCGATAAAAAGCGAAGCAGTTGTGCCGGACGGGGTACGGTAGGTGAGCTCCCCGTGAGAGACAGAGGTAATGAGCGCCGTGTGACCAGGCAACACCTCCAATTGCCCCTCGCTGGCAGGCACGAGAATGCTGAGCGCATCCGCTTCTGCCGCGGTGCGCAAGGGGGTGATGATTTTCAGGTGCAGGGGCATAGCTGATCAATTCTTTTCGACAGTATCGATACCGCCCTTCATGTAGAAATTGCCCTCCGGCACGCTATCCCATTTCCCATCCAGAATTTCGGCGAAACCACGCACCGTTTCCGCGACGGGAACATACTGACCTTTGATGCCCGTGAAGACCTCGGCCACACTGAAAGGCTGCGAAAGGAAACGCTGAATCTTGCGCGCACGAGAAACCGTAAGTTTGTCGGTTTCAGAGAGTTCATCCATGCCAAGAATGGCAATCATATCCTGCAAATCCTTGTAACGCTGCAGAGTTTGCTGCACACCGCGCGCCACGCGGTAGTGTTCCTCACCCACCAACTCCGGAGAAAGAGCTTTGGAAGTAGAAGCCAATGGATCCACAGCGGGATATATGCCCTGTGCCGCCAGCGAACGTTCCAGCACCACGGTGGAATCCAAGTGAGAAAAGGTGGTGGCCGGTGCGGGGTCAGTCAAGTCATCCGCCGGCACATACACGGCTTGCATGGAGGTGATGGAGCCCTTTTTGGTGGAAGTAATTCGCTCCTGCAGAGCAGCCATTTCCTCAGCCAAGTTCGGCTGGTAGCCCACAGCAGAGGGTGTACGTCCCAGCAAAGCCGACACCTCTGATCCCGCCTGAGAGAAGCGGAAAATGTTGTCCACGAAGAGCAATACATCGCGATTTTCCTCATCGCGGAAGAACTCAGCCATGGAAAGGGCGGAGAGAGCGACGCGCAAACGTGCTCCCGGCGGCTCATTCATCTGCCCGTACACAAGCGCGACTTTTGAGTTGGCGGGGTTCTTCTGATCAATCACTCCCGATTCACTCATTTCGTTGTAGAAATCGTTACCCTCACGGGTGCGCTCACCTACGCCGGCAAATACGGAAAGCCCGGAGTGAGCCTTAGCGATGTTGTTGATGAGCTCCATAATGAGCACCGTCTTTCCCACGCCTGCACCGCCGAAAGACCCCGCCTTACCGCCTTTCAGGAACGGGCATATCAGATCAATCACCTTGATGCCGGATTCCAATACTTCTGACGAAGTGGACTGCTCTTCCAGCGAGGGCGCCTCGCGATGGATGGGGTAGCGCTTGGCAGCCGTCACCTGACCTTTCTCATCTACCGGTTCACCGAGCACATTGAAAATGCGTCCCAGTACCCCGGGTCCCACCGGCACAGAGATGGATGCGCCGGTATCCACCGCCACCATGCCACGTCGCAGGCCATCCGTGGAGCTCATAGCCACGGTGCGAGCCCAACCACCGGGCAAGTGCTGCTCCACTTCCAAGGTGAGCCTAGAGGGCTTGCCATTTACCTCGTAATCCACGGTAAGGGCATTGTAGAGGGCAGGCATTTGTGCGCCGGAAAAGTCAACATCAACGACGGCACCGATGATTTGCACAATGTTTCCTGAGTTCATAAGGGATGTTGGTGGGGAGAAGTTAGGTGAAAGGGAGAGATGTTATTCCATAGCGCGAGTGGCTGTGGTAATTTCGAGCAGTTCGTTGGTAATTTGAGTTTGACGAGCCTTGTTGTAGTCCAGCGTAAGTTCGGCAATGAGATTCCTAGCGTTTTCTGTGGCCGATTTCATAGCCACCATGCGCGCCGATTGCTCGGACGCCTTACCCTCCAGCACCAACTGAACCAGCATATGAGTCACATACAGCGGCAGGATAGACGTCAGCAAGTCTTTAGGCGTAGGCTCCAACAGGAAGTTCCCTTCCCGAGAGTCTTCAATATCGTCCATGGATGCTATTTCCATGAGCTCCTCAGCAGTGACCGGCAGCAACTCATGCACATTCGGTCGTTGTACCATCACATTCACGAACTTTTGGTAAGTCACGAGCACGCGGTTGTAGGTGCCGTCCTCAAAGCCACGACGGATCACCTCATAAATGGGCTTAAGCTCCACGTCCGTCATGTTATCGCTCACACTGAAAGTAAACCGCACATTGCGTCCCAAGCGCTGCAAGGTAGATGAAAGTTTAGCACCAATACACATGTAATCCGCGTCCTGCGGGGTCTTGACAATCGTCTCACGCAGCAAATTAGCATTTAGGGCACCGCAGAGGCCTTTATCGGTGTTGATCACAATGACGAGAGTCTTACCGTGCTCCCGTTGCTGCATGAGCGAAGCACCGGCCTGCTCAATGGAAGCAGAAAGATGCTGAAGGACATTGGCCAAGGCGCTGATGTAAGCACGACCGCGCAGGGCAGAATCCTGAGCGCGGCGCATTTTAGCGGACGCCACCATCTGCATCGCCTTAGTGATTTGCGATGTGTTTCGCACCGATTTGATGCGTCGCTTAATATCACGCAGATTAGCCATGATTGGTTATGTTACAAACGAGAAATGAAACTCTTCATAAAGGTCTGCAAACGCTCGTCCAATTCCGGAGTCAGCTCACGTACACGTTCTATCTCCTCCAATAAATCCGGGGCGGCAGAGGTAACCTCCTCCTCCATGCGAGCACGCACGCTTCGGACGTCGTCCACCGCCACACCATCCAGGAAACCTTTTTGGATAGCATAGAGGTTGATGACCTCAATACCTAGCGATTTGGGTTCGTATTGTCCCTGCTTGAAGAGTTCTACGATGCGGCGTCCCCGCTCCAACTTAGCTTTAGTAGCGGCATCCAAATCAGATCCGAACTGAGCGAAAGCCTGCAACTCCTCGAACTGCGCGAGGTCAAGCTTCACGGAACCTGCGAGCTTTTTGATAATCTTCGTCTGCGCACTAGATCCCACGCGGCTCACGGAAATCCCGACATTGATGGCCGGACGAACGCCTTGGTAGAACAGGTCGGTGTCCAAGAAAATCTGTCCATCGGTAATGGAAATGACGTTCGTGGGAATGTAGGCGGATACGTCACCGGCCTGCGTCTCAATGATCGGCAATGCAGTGAGTGAACCGCCTTTGCGGCCACCCTCAGAGTTGATGCGTGCCGCGCGTTCCAGCAAACGACTGTGCAAGTAAAACACATCCCCCGGATACGCTTCGCGTCCGGATGGGCGGCGCAGAATGAGCGACACCTGACGGTATGCCACAGCGTGCTTGGAGAGGTCATCATATACGATGAGAGCGTCCTGCCCCTGATCCATGAAGTACTCCCCCATGGCGCAACCGGCGTAGGGTGCCAAGTATTGCATGGCTGCTGAGTCGCTGGACGAAGCCACCACCACGATAGTGTATGGCAGCACGCCACTTTCTTCCAGCTTAGCCACCAAGCGAGACACATTGGCGCGCTTCTGTCCCACGGCCACGTAAATGCTCAACAGCGGGCGGTGTCCGGGCAGTTTGCCCTCTTCCGCCAGCTTGTTCTGGTGAGCCTGGGAGATGATGGCATCAATGGCGATGGCCGTTTTCCCAGTGGAACGGTCACCAATGATAAGCTCACGCTGTCCGCGACCAATGGGAATCATGGCATCAATGGGAAGAATACCCGTCTGCACAGGCTGATTCACACCTTGGCGCGAGATGATGCCCGAGGCTATCTTCTCCACCGGGTAGTGCGCGGCGGCGGTGACAGGGCCTTTGCCATCCAGCGGGTTGCCCAGCGTATCCACCACACGCCCCAACAGCTGCGGTCCCACCGGCACCTCCAGCAAGCGGCCGGTAGTCTTGCAGGTGTCACCCTCCTTGAGCGCAGACCCCTTGCCGAGCAGCACCACGCCCACCTCGTTTTCCTCCAGGTTCATGGCCAGTCCCATGGTGCCGTCGGGGAACTCAATCATCTCATTGAGCATAGCGTTGCTCAACCCTTCAATGTGAGCCACGCCATCGCCGATGGACTTGATAACGCCGACATTTTCACTGACAGCGGCCGTAGAGATACCGCGGATTTGTTCTTCGAGTTCTTGGATGATGTTGCTCATGGGAAGATAGATGGAGAAAAGGTTGAAACTATTGGGTGAGACGTTCCAGACGGCTGATGCGGGAGCTCAGAGAGGCATCTGTCACTTGGTCGCCAACACGCACGACAATGCCTCCGAGCAGCTCCGGACACACCTGCCAATCATAGCGCAGGTCAGGGGTGCGAGCGCTCAATTTGGCACGGATAGCCGCTTGTTCCTGCTCAGTGAGGGGTACAGCACTGGCAATGGTGGCCGTGTGCTTTGCCATCTCCAAGCGAACCAAATCAGTGAAAGCCGTGAGCAGTTCCGCGCCATTGCGCGGCTTTCTTTGTGATATTTCCCCTGCAATTCGCCGCACATGGTCCTCCTGCAGCCGACCATCCTCCGTCAGGCAGAGACGCAGTAATCGGCGCGCTTGAGCTTGCACTTCCTTGGTGATTTTCATGAACAGCGACAAGTTTGGTTCGTTAGGGTAGCTGATTGATAGCCTCGGCGTTAATGATTCGGTGATCCTCCTCGGTGAGCACCTTTCCCGTAACTTTTCGGGTGGCTTGTGCGAGCAGACGGGCAAACTCCTCTCGCAGCGCCTCTTCTTGGCGGCGGGTATCAATTTCCGCCTGCTGGTGCGCATTTTGCAGAATGGTTTGCGCATCAGTCTCAGCTTTGGCAGCACGCTCAGCGCGCAGTTTTTCGGAGAGCTGGCGAGCGTGATCCAATTCTGCTTTGGCCTGGTCGCGCGCCTCATTTACGATGCCAATGCTGCGTTCCTGCACCTCTGCAAGCTCCTTTTCACTTCGGGCGTGCATAGCTTCTCCTTCTTCGATGCGTCGGCGGCGCTCTTCCAGCTGCCGCATAATCGGCTTAATACCGAAAAACACCACCACTGCGGCCAAGATGGCAAAGGCAATGAAGTGTGCAATGAAAGCCTCGGTATGCAACCCGAACTGATCCACCATTTCGCTGAACGACGTCGCGATGATGAGCGTTTTCATGGGAGGAAAAAAGTGTGTCCTTGTTGGCGTGAGGAGGAAATGGACAGACAGGGCGGCGGGGAACCAATGCCCCTTGCGCCTCAGCGCCCCGCCGACCTACCTTGCGCTGCTCTCGGTTAGCCCATGAAGATGGCCACAAAGGCCACACCTTCTACCAACGCGGCCAAAAGGATGGAGATGGTGAGCACCTTGCCGAAGGAGGCAGGGTTGCGCCCCGTGGACTCCGCAGCCTTCATGCCGATGAGACCAATGCCCAGGCCTGCGCCGATGACGACGAGCCCTGCCTTAGCGATAGCAGCTTCTGCGATGATGGGTAACATAGTTGTTGAGTGTTGGGTTTATTGTGGTTTCCCTGCCCCCTCACGTTTTACTTCATGATCCGGAGCAGAAGAAGAGGGATCAGGTTTCAGCGGTTGCTCCTTCCTCCTCATCTCCGCCCACCTGCGTCTTCAGAAAGATAGCGGTGAGCATCAGGAAGACCAAAGCCTGCACGAAACCGACGATGAGTTCGAGTGCCATAAAGGGCAGCATGGCGGCAAAATTGATGCCTCCCATTTGCTCCAAAATAGCCTCGCCTGCGAAGATGTTGCCGAAGAGTCGGGCTGCCAACGCCACCGGTCTGATGCATATCGAAAGTACTTCAATGAGCCCCACAAAGAAAAAGATAGGCAGCAGTGCGTACTTCAAGAAACCAGTGAGCCCTTCCTTCGGTCCAAAAGTGTGGGCAATGAAGTGGGTGAGTCCTTGCTCGCGCAGCACCCAGATGAACCACAGAATAGCGTAAAAGAAGCCCAGGAAAATGGTTACATTCAGATCCGCATTTGCGCCACGCAGCAATGGTTGCCCCTTGTAGGTGATTTCTCCGACCCCGGGCAACAAGCCCATGTAATTGCTCACAAGAATGAGCAAGAACACCGTTGCGAAGTACCAAAAGTACTTCCTTGCAAGTTTTCTGCCAGTCAAACCCTCCACGAAGTTGTAGAGCATCTCGAAAACCCACTCCACGAAATTCTGCAAGCCGCGTGGTATCCGCTCCATCCTGCGCGTGGCCATTTTCAAAACGAGCGTAATAACTAACACAGCCACAGCAAACATGATAAGCGAATTGCTGACCGGCAACGTGTGCCCCTCCCAAAAGGGTATTGGTATTTCCCAAAGAACTGGTGCACTCGTGCTCAACCCTTCATGCGCCTCTTCTGCCCCACAGGCTACACCGCCCGCTGCCATGGCCGCCAAACACAGTTCTTGCACGAGTCGCCGCATAGTACATTGCGTAAAGTATCACTCACTCCGCGCCGTGTCAAGCAGCTTTTTTGGTCATAATCGTCACACTCCGAGCCCTCGGGGGGCTTTCACGGCTTTGGTCAATCATCAATGGTTTGAGCTTCTCGCTGACTTACCTTCTTCATTTATGGGAAACGCATGAGGAATGGGTTGAATGAGCCCTGAGAAGATTTTATTGGGACGCGTGTGCGCTTGCCGTGTCGGCGGCAACATTGCACTTGACGCAAAGGGGAAATTGGATAGAATGAGGAAGCGGTCAGTTTGCCGCACATGAACTATGGCAGCAAAGATCCTCCTTGTTATACCGGCGCGTTACGCTTCTACGCGCTTGCCCGGAAAGCCACTCGTAAAAATAGCCGGGGTGGAAATGATTCGTCGTGTGGCTGATATAGCCGCCTGCATCTGCCGCCACAATGCGGAGTGCGACTATGTGGTGGCCACAGATGATGGGCGCATTGCGAGCTTCTGCGACGACGTGGGTGTGCCCGTGCAAATGACGTCCGATACCTGCCGCAGCGGCACAGAGCGCTGCTGGGATGTGGTGCAGCACCGCGCAGAACGCCCTGCCTTTGTCGTAAATCTGCAAGGAGACAATCCGCTCTGCCCACCGTGGGTCATCCAACAGCTCATTGATGCCTGTCGTTCTGCGCAAGGAGATGTTTTTACACCTTGCATCCGTTTGAGCTGGGAGGAGTATGACCGCTTGGTGGAGTCCAAGAAAACAACGCCCTACAGCGGCACCACTGTGCTGGTGAGCCATACCGGGTACGCGCTCGCCTTTTCCAAAAATATCATCCCCGCTGTGCGTAAACCCGATAAAGCGCGTGTGCAGATGCCTCTCAGCCCGGTGCGCCGCCACGTGGGGCTGTACGCTTACACCATCGATGCTTTGCAGGCCTACTTCCAGCTTCCCGAATCTCCCTACGAAGTTGGTTGTGTGGAAGGACTGGAACAGATGCGCTTCCTCTATAACGGTCTGCGTATTAAAATTGTGGAAACTGATTACCGTGGCCGCAAAACAACGGCAGGCGTCGATTCCTTGGAGGATGTGCAGCGCGTGGAGGCCATCTTGCGCGAATACGGCGAGTTTGATCTGAGCTGACCATGGTTTGCCCAAACGACAACGTTCCCCGGCATATCGCCATCATCATGGATGGTAATGGGCGCTGGGCTCGACAGCGTGGTCTGCCCCGCGCCAAGGGACATGAAAAGGGCGGCGAGACCGTGCAACGGGTCGTGCAAATGTGCCTAGATCGCGGTGTGCCGTGGCTTACTCTCTACGCCTTTTCCACAGAGAATTGGGGGCGCCCTGCTGCTGAGGTGAAAGGGCTCATGGAGATGCTGTACCTGTTTCTGAAAAGGAACCAGAGTATGCTTGTGGAGAAAAATGTGCGGCTGCGTGCCATCGGGGAGCTGGAGATGCTGCCCGAGAAGTGCCGCCGTGTACTGAGGGAGTGCATACAAAGCTCAGCCTCGCACTCGGCGCTCACCCTTACTCTCGCTCTTTCTTATGGCTCGCGTCAAGAAATTACTGCAGCAGCGCGTCGGTTGGCCGAGCAGGTGCAACGCGGCGAACTGCGGCCGAACGATATCTCTCCCGAGCTTCTGGCTGCCCAGCTCTACACCGCCGACATGCCCGACCCCGACCTGCTCATCCGCACTTCCGGGGAGATGCGCCTTTCCAACTATCTGCTCTGGCAGGTAAGCTACGCAGAATTGTGGCTCACCCCCGTGCTGTGGCCAGACTTCTCAGCGGCTGACTTCGATAAAGCCCTGTGTGAATACGCAACACGCCACCGCCGCTACGGGAAGCACTAATTGCGCGGTGAAGGTTGAGTCTGTTGCGAAGGCCGAGATGTCGGATCGGGACGGCGAATGACAGTTTCACCATCCTTGGCTTGGTTAGCGCGATCACGCGCGATTTGCTCAAAATATTCCGGATCCATCATCCAAATGAAGCGGTCGCGCGCCTCCTCTTCCTCCTCCTGAGCCTTATTGAGACGCCGGATCACCGATTCACGCTGCTGCTGCAGGCTCTGCAACTCCAGCGAAGCAGGCAGCACCAACGTAAACCCTAAAAAAGCGGCGAAGGCCAAAAATATCAACCCACAAATGCTCAGCATGCGCCAAACAGCCAGAAGTCGTTCCTCCCGGCGACGATCCTGCTCTGCGCGTCTGCGAATTCTGGTGAATAGAATCGACATCTTTCTCCCATCACCGCTCAGCAAAGGGTACAAAACGTCCGCGTCGCGCCAACAACAACGTGTGCATGCGCGTCTGCTTTCCTCTGTCATTCACCGGCAGGGCAGATACGGATATCTCGAATCCGGCGCGTTTGAGTGTGCTGCATAGCTTGTTGTCTGGCCGCGCCAACAAGATGGACAGAAGGCTTCCCCCCTTCAGCGCCTGAAAGTATGCCTGCGCATCTGATAAGCTCAGCTCGCAGCGTGCATGCGTGTGGCACATGATGATGGCGTGCAGCGAACCTATACGCTTGCGGCATAAATCTGCCGCCTTTCCAACCTCCACGTTCACCCTCTCGTCTTCCAACACTTCTTTACACAAACTAAATTCACGGTTCCAGCGCACCACTTGCTCCACCGGCTCAGCAATAATGAAGCGTGCCTTGGCCCTCGGCATCGCCGCTATGGCAGCGGCTGCGCTTGTTCCAAGTCCAAGTCCAGCTATCATGATAAGCGGCTTGTTGGCTCGGGACACAGGAGAAACCGCCAGCTGCGCCATATTCGCCTCGCTCGCACTCGCCCGCGAGGACGCCACTGGCGCACCGTCTTCCGTCAGACTCAGTTCACCATCACGCTCCCACAGCTCCCACTCGTGCCCCTCGGCATCCGCAGTCGGTCCTCCACGTTTGATTAACGGTTTCATCCCGTTCGCAATATAGCAGATTCCACCGCTTGTTAGCAAGCCAATTTGCAGGGCAAACGCATTAGAAAATGCGTCTGCCATTTACGATTTTCGATTTACGAATTATAATTTATTGATAACGTACGCGTTGCGCATGTATGTTCCGGATGGAAGATGTACTCAAAAATGAGAGAGGAACAACTTCATTCGCATCGTGGAGTGTGCTGTCATTGCGGTTTTTGTGTTCGGGAACAGGCGCGTGATCAATCGTTTGGAGAGTATTCTCTCCTTTTCTACTTCATCCAAATGCGTTTGCCGTATGAACTTGTGATTATGCTTGACGTATGTAGCCAAAACTGGCAGAATGTCGCGCGACCGTCATTCTGCGCTGATATGCTCTCCTCTCTGTACAACCTGACACAATCACCGATGTTTTACTTTGCGACCGGCATTTTGTTGCTGGTGCTGTTTTTTTGGTACATGGCGTCGGAGAATGATAAGATGAAGAGGAATGCAGGCACCTTTTTCATATTAGGGCTGGCGAGCTTCTCAATTATGTCACTTTTTGTGAATGGGATGCACTACGGGATCGACATTCGTGGTGGCGTTGAGCTTACGCTGGAAGTGCAGCCCAAGCTGGATGATCAAACGGGCATGCCTACACCTCCCACTGAGGAAGATATGCAACAGGCGTGCAATATTTTGGAGGAACGTCTGAACTCCACCGGCACCAGTGAAGTGCAAATTATCCACACCAACAACAAGATTCTCATCCAGATTCCCCAGCAAGATACCAAGGACGAAAAAGCTAACAAAGAGAAGATAGACGCGATGGTGAGCATGCTCACCCGCATGGCCAAGCTCGAGCTACTGGCGGTCCACCCGGAAAGCGAGAAGCTGATTGCACAGATGATGAGCATCGACCCTGCCACCGGCAAGCCACTAGTTGATTTTGATGCGTTCATCCACAATCGCAACGCTTACCTCGCTGCCCAAAAAGTTGGGGATAATAGTAAGCGTATGCCTGTGTTGCGCATCCCCGCCAAAATGGGACTCAATGATTACCAAGTGCTGCCTAATCCCGTCACCGATGATGAAACCGGCCAGCCTGTCCTGGACGCCGAGGGCAATCAGGTGATGCGCTTCTTTGTGCTGCAGAAACCTCATGCTGCCATGCAGCAGGATGTGTACATCACCGGCAAAGAGGTATCCGCTGCTCACCCGGATTATTCGCGCCGCGGTTATGTGAATGTCACTCTTAACCGCACGGGGGCCGGCCGCATGGGGCGTTTGACTGGCAAAATGGTGAAGGGACGCGACCGACTGGCGGTTGTGCTCAACGGACAAGTGAAATGTGCCCCAGTGGTGCAAGCTACACTTTCCAAGGATTTTCAGATCTCAGGTCTCAACGGCAAAGGCGAAGCGGAGGATATCTCCAAGGCTCTGGCTAATCCTCTTTCCAGCGACCTGAAGGTTGAGGGACGTAAAGATGTGAGTGCTCAGCTCGGTCAATCTGCGCTGGAGCAAGGTACTTTCGCGGGCATTGTGGGACTGCTGGCTGTGTTTGTATTCTGCTATTGGTACTACAGAACGGCGGGTATCGTGGCCATGGTAGGGTTGGCGCTGAATGCCACCACTCTGGTAGGACTCATGAGCTTGTTCGGTTTCGTGCTCACGCTGCCGGGCATCGCCGGTATTGTACTCACCATGGGTATGGCGGTGGATGCCAATGTGCTCATATATGAGCGCATGCGAGAGGAACGCGCTGCCGGCAGGTCTTTCCTAGTGAGCTTGCGCGTAGCGTACGACAAAGCCTTTTCTGCTATTTGGGATTCCAATATCACTTCGCTCATCACTGCCGTCATTCTTTTCTGGCTGGCAAGCGGCTCCATTAAGGGGTTTGCCGTCACCACCAGTGTAGGTATTATCACCTCGCTCATCGGCGCCATTGTGGTCACGCGTGTACTCTTCTTCTGGGCTGAACATACCGGCATGCTGCGCGAGTTTACCTTCAGCCATGCTCCTTTCCAAAACAGGGAATTTGACTTTATGAAGTGGCGGAAGGTAGCGCTCGTGTGTTCGCTGGTGGTCATTGTGGGCTCCCTGTTGTACGGCGTACTAGTGCGCAGGGATGCTGCGTTAGGTATTGACTTCACCGGAGGTTCGACCGTCACCTACGTGCTTCCTACGGACTCTGACGTCAACTACAGAGAGGTAGAAAACACCGTGATGTCCATGAAGCTCTCCAAGCTCCCCACCGTGCAGGAATTCAACAACGCCGGCTCCAATCGCAACATAAAAATCCGTTGTGCCACAAAGGATGAAGCCTCGCTCATCGACCGCACCCTGCGCGAAAAGGTACAGGGAATGCAGGTTATCCCCATGCCCTCGATTGATGAGGTGAGTGCCTCGTTGGGATCCACATTCTTCCGCACGGCATGCTGGGCTTTGCTGGCGGGCTTATTAGGCATCACCATCTACTTAGCAGTGCGTTTTGAATGGAGTTTCGCCGTAGGTGCGCTGTTCTCCACCGCACACGACGTACTCGCCATCCTCGGGCTTGTCCTCGTCATGGGCACCGAGCTGAGCATCATCCACATCGGCGCCTTCCTCACCGTGGCGGGCTATTCCATCAACGATACGATCGTGATATTCGACCGTATTCGCGAGAGTCTGCGCTACGCTGAGCCAAAAGAGGACTTGAAAGATATCATCAACGAAGCTATCAGCTCTACCCTGCCGCGTACACTGCTTACCTCGCTTTCCACGCTGGCGGTACTCATAGCTCTCATTGCCCTCGGCGGCCCCGCCATGCGCGATTTTTCGATCACCATGCTTCTGGGTATTCTGGTGGGCACCTACTCCTCCATTTTCATTGCCGCTCCGGTGGTCTATATGTGTGACCGCCGCAACACGCTGGTGCGTGAGGTGCAGGAAGCGGCTCAAGCCGACTCCATGGTGTAAGCCATGTCTGCCCGCGCCAACCGGAGAGACTTGTGGATACTGCTGTGCTGCGCGATCGTTTTCATTGCTGCAGTGACGGGAGCCGTAGCTTGTGGCCTGCGGATGGGCCATGTACAGGACACATCACATGCCGCCCATCTGCGCTGGCTCATCTACGCGCATTTTTTACTCTCGCAACTAGCACTGGCAGCGGCTATTTCACTTATCTATGCGGCACACCGCCATTGGAGACGCTCCTACCTCATCGTCAGCTACAATGAACACGGCATGTCGCTCGACCCTCCCGGCGTACTCATGCCCCCACGCCGCGTGTTTCGCTGCCACCTGCACCATTTGACACCGCAGGACTTACCCCCCGCAAACGCACCCGTTGTAGTGTATCCCATGTTTATGCTCAGTGGACGTTCCAGTGGCGAAAGACTCGAGCGTATGCTGCGTCAGGCCTACGCTGAAATGCCACGCATGCCGGAGCTCTTTTTCCAGCCCGTCTTAGGAGCCTCACCTTGGCTGGCGCAAGCCGCCGCTGCACACCTGCATCCCCTGCTTTCTCCGGACTGTGGCATATTGGTCGTAGCTCATGGCTCGGAGCTGCCCGAGGCACCTCCAGAGCCTGCACTCTTCTGCCGCCGCCTGCGCGAACTGCTACCCCAAAACACCGAAGTGCAGCTTGGCTTTTTCGGCAATCAATTGCCGGATGCTTGCGCTGTGCTGCGCAGTATGCGGGCACGCCATGTGCTACTGCTGCCTTTCTTGCTCACGGAGGGAATCCACACCACCCGAGATTTGCCCACGCAACAAGATGCCCGAGCTATCGGAAAAACACTGCAGCGCTTACCCGTGGTGGCAGCTTTGCTAACACCACATGAAAAGACATGAAAATTGCCCTGAAAGTAACTCCCGGCGCACGCCGCAATCAACTGCTCGGCTGGGAACCGAACTACCCTGGAATCGGCCGCGTCCTCAAACTCAAAATTGCGGCTCCCCCCATCGACGGTCGAGCCAACAAGGCCATTGAACTCTTCTTCGCTGAACTCCTGCGCATCCCAAAATCCTCTGTCCATATTGTCCAAGGATCCTCCGGACACATCAAACTCCTAGAAGTTCCGGATTCCACCGACCTGAGTCTCCTCCACTTTTCATCCTAATACGCTTGCCCTGCACGCGGCACGAGGACGGACTTATTATAAGTTGCTGAAAGGCACAAAGTCCTGAACGGGATCTCCCGGTTTGGGAACAGTGGTGATGTTAAGCACAGCACTCGACCATGCGAGCTTGTTGAACTTGGCATGTTTGGCATGCCTTTCGCGGAAAGCAAGAAGAGCTTGGTTCTCGACCTGTCCGGGACGTTGATCAGGGGTGCTCTGCTTAAGTTTTTCATGCAGCTCCTTAGCAAAATCACACTTATGAGTCGTTGCCACAGCCAAAAGCACGACAGTCTCCGTACCAAAAGGAGGTTCCACCACCATCTGGTATCCTGTACGTCCAATATTCGGGAACTTCGCCTCCACTGCCGGAAACACCATGTTATCCGTTCCATCCTCACCAGGCATAATAAGCTCTGCACCACCCTGGCTGTCATGGGCCACGATATACACCCGACAGTCACAATCGGCTTTCACATAGAAGCGCAAAGGAGCACCTTCCTCAAACCGAGCAGCAGGAGTAGTAACGCGAAAATGCACCATGAAATCAGTCGGAAGATCGAGCAAACTCCCAGGAAGCCCCTTCAACTCAAGCTCAGGAGGAAGAGGTTTTTTTCCCGTTTTCTTGTGAACGAGCGCCGACTGTTTCTTCTTATGGTCCACCGGCAATTGCTCCGGCTTTTTCTGCGACAAGGTGGTCATCGATCCCGGCGAAGAAGAATGTTCAGGAGCTTTTTCCCGTGGGGATGCGATCTTTTTCGCATCATCGGAAATAGGATCCGACGAAGGCTGATCTGTCAGTTCATGCGATTTTTCTTCAGCAGGCGGCTGGTGCTGCTCCTCAGGCTGCGTACTTTCTTCTTTGTCGGCTGACCCCTTATCCTTGCGCCGGCCAAGACTCCAATGACCAAACTTATTCTTTCCGGCGGAAACAATACCAGAAAGCTTTCCACGCAAATCAGCTTTTTTCTCGGCAGCTAACTCACTGGCGAGCATCTCTTCCATACTGGCGGCCGACTCCCCAGATCCCGACTTCTCTTCCGCGTGCTGATCCGTCGTGGTTGAGGATTCCGGCAACGGGCATGCTTGCGGCTCCGGTGTGGCAGGAGACTCTGGCAGTGGGAATGCTTGCGGCTCCGGCGTGGCAGGAGACTCCGGCAGTGGGTATGCCTGCGGCTCAGGCGTGGCAAGAGACTCCGGCAGTGGGTATGCCTGCGGCTCAGGCGTGGCAGGAGACTCCGGCAGCGGGTAAGCCTGCGGCTCCGGCGCGACAAGAGATTCCGGCAATGGGTATGCCTGCGGCTCAGGCGTGGCAGGAGACTCCGGCAGTGGGTAAGCCTGCGGCTCAGGCGCAATAGGAGACTCCGGCAGTGGGTAAGCTTGCGGCTCCGGCGCAATAGGAGACTCCGGCAGTGGGTAAGCTTGCGACTCCGGCGCAATAGGAGACTCCGGCAGTGGGTAAGCTTGCGACTCCGGCGCAATAGGAGACTCCGGCAGTGGGTAAGCTTGCGACTCCGGCGCAATAGGAGACTCCGGCAATGGGTATGCTTGTGGCTCCGGCGCAACGTAATCACCTTGCTGAGGGTAAACAGAGGGCTGGGTGTCTGCCTGCGGGTAACCCGAAACCTGTGGATAAGCCGACGAAGTCGGGTACGCCTGCGGTACCGGATAGGGCTGAGTAGGAGTAGGATAAGCCTGAGTAGGCACCGAATAAGCCGACGACGGCGGATAAGCCGACGCATATGCTGGAGCAGCCTGATAAGGTACTTCCTGCTCATCGGGGGTATCATCTTCTTGCACCGTCATGTAGCAATATCCGATACGATACGGTTGATTCATAACCAGGAAATCCGACGTAATGCGCTGGTCACCGAGGAAGACACCATTACTGGATTGGTTATCTTGGATCATGAGCTGCCCATTCGAGTACAGAATGAAGCAGTGCACGCGCGAGAGATACTCCTCATTCGGCAAGGATATTTCGCACGAAGTATCCCGTCCGATACGGTACCGCACGCCCTCGGCCAGAGCGAAACGATACGCCGTGGTCTCACCGTTCGTATGAGTTATGGTGACAGAAATCATACCTGCCTATGCGCTCGCATTATAATATAGGCAACGTACTAGTGCAAGTCTGGAGTTATTTTTCTTGCGTCAGCGTTAAATTCTGCACCGGAAAAACATGAGGCGGGGAAGTAAAGTGAGAGGCAGTCTCATCATACTAAAATAATCTCACCTAAAACGAAATCGTTTGAGCCTCAAAAAAACAGCACACAAACATTCAAATAAGCACGGTCAGCCAGAGCGATCCCATGGCTCATTTTTCGACGCGAGTCGTAGCCTCGGTGAGTTGCTGAATAATGGCACGCAAAGTTTCCACCTGCTCCGCCGTCGGCAAAGCGCCTTCCGGTAGTTCCATGGCCTGGGCAAGTTTCTTGAGCAGGTCAAGCATGTGATCCACGTGCATTTTTTCTGCTGTCTGGGGGTTCAGACCGCTGAGAATCTCGCTAAAATAGGTAGGGCCGTCCGGATAAAACACCACCAAAGCCTGCCGAGCATCAAATTTGGAACCAATAGCTGCCGTAGCGCCCTGCAAAGCACGAATCCACCCACCGAGAGCAATGAGATGTGCCAAATCAGGGTCACGCAAGGAGACAAGTTCCGCGTTCACATCCTCCTGCGTATTCGCCAAGTTGCGCTTAAAGTCCTCTATCTGTCCTTTTTCCGCGTTTTCCAATAAGCTGGCGGAGTGCGCATTCATGCGATCACCCACGCCGAGAGCTTTACCGAAGCGCGCAAGTTCCAAAGCAATGGGCTTGATGTCGTTCATGTGACCGCTACGTACAGCAATAAACCCATCTGCCATCAAATATCCCATTTCCAGTGCCAACTGACCCGGTTCCGTGGATAATTTTTCCGGGCGTTCGCGCAATACGTACTCCTCCGGGATAGCGGGTAAATCATCCAACTGATTAAAAATCTTACTGATTGAGGGGGCAGTGTAAATGTTGATGCCAAGCTCCTGATTGATCAAGGAATCGTCCAGCTTAGAGTCATCGCGAAACATAGCCGGCACCTCCCCAGGCTTTCGCACCTCTGACAAACCTTCCTCCGACTCCGGAGTCCCGTCCACCGCCTCAAGTTCATCTCCATCTCCGCAGGGCTCCGCTTGCTCCCGCTGTGCAGCCTCTCCCCCCAGCTCCACTGATGTTGGCGAGATCTCGTCTTCACCACCTCCCTGTCCCCAAGCGCCGCTGAGCAACCCCGAGGTCAATGCCAGAATGGTTGTGGTTAATCTAACTTTCATATATGATTGGGTGAGCCGCTGCAACGAAGTGCTCCTTTTTTTGCTTGACTCATGATTGAGTTTACCCTATTATGTCCGTGCGTCAAGCATATCTTCCCAGCTGACGCAAAAAACGCGAGCGGGTAGAGATGCAACACGATGGAAAGTTCAGCTGATGAGGAAAAGCCGCTGAGTGGGTGTTAAAGAGCATAGGCAACGTGGATACGGAAGGACAATTCTGGTTCAATCTGATATGGCTTGCAGCGTACTTCGTGGTACTGATCTGCATGTCAGGGTTTGGCGTGCACCGATTGCTCATGGTGGTATTATACGCGATACACCACAAGGAGAAACCTCAACCCAGAGGGAAATGGGAAGAAATGCCGGTCGTAACAGTGCAGCTGCCCATGTACAACGAACGTTATGTGGTGGAGGGTCTGCTCAAGAAAGTGACGGCCATTGATTATCCAAAAGATAAGCTCGAGATACAGATTTTAGATGACTCGACAGACGATACTTGGGAGCTCTGTAAGCAACAGGTGGAGCATTATTCCAAACAGGGATTTGATATCAAATGCCTTCACCGCACTGATCGCACCGGTTACAAAGCAGGCGCCTTGGAGCAAGCCAACAAGACGGCTCGAGGTGAATTTTTACTCATCCTAGATGCGGATTTCCGGCCAGAACCGGATATACTGCGCGTGGTGATGCCCTACTTCACAGATGAAAAGGTGGCGCTCGTGCAAACTCGATGGGGACATATTAATCGCCGCAAAAATATGCTTACCCGTTTGCAATCTGTTTTCCTAGATGGGCATTTTGCTCTCGAACAGCTTTGCCGTAACCGTTCCGGTCGCTTTTTTACCTTCAATGGCACTGCTGGCGTCTGGCGCAAATGTGCTATCGCCGACTCCGGAGGCTGGCAACACGACACGATTACGGAGGACATGGATCTCTCCTACCGCGCGCAGATTAAGGGTTGGCGCTTCGTGTACCTCAACGATTACGTGACACCCGCTGAGCTGCCAGAGGATATTGATGGTTTTAAGACACAGCAACATCGCTGGACTAAAGGTTGCATTCAAGTATGCCTCAAAATGCTGCTGCCCATATGGCGTGCTCGCATTCCGTTGAAGGTAAAGCTGGAAGCATCCACGCACATGACGTGCAATTTCTCATACTTGGGGCTCATTTTGCTATGTGTGTTAGTCATGCCCATTTGCACGGGGATCGTGAGGCCAAGTGGGGTATGGAGCTGGGATTCACCACGCATGTTGCTGCTCACATTCACGCTGTTCTTCTTTGCCACAGTATCGGTGTGCATGTTCTATGTGCTGGCAGAGTACATCGTGCGCCCGAAACGGTGGTGGGTGGTATTTTTTCTGCTTATTCCGCTTATGGCACTCGGCGTGGGAATGGCGGTAAACAACTCCAAAGCCGTGTTGGAAGCGCTCTTCGGCAAATCGGTTGTTTTCGAGCGTACACCCAAGTTCGGCGAATCTGCTCAAATATCGCTCGCTGTGGACCAGCGTGCAAAAGGCTACAAAGCGCTCAAGTCTGTTTTTTTACCTGTTTTGGAACTCCTGTTTGGAGTCTTCTTCCTGCTCGTCGAGGTGGGTACGCTGTATTATGGCCTTACTCAAAATCTGATGGGCCTTGTCAACTTTATCCTGATGAGCCCATTCTTGGGCTTTTTCTACACGGGCGCCAGTTCACTCTGGCGCGTAATTCATGGCATGCTGCGTCGCCGCCGCGCCTCTGTCGCTGTTTCATGAACGATTAACATACGACACCAGATAATATGATCAATCGACACACTACGCTAATATGCCTTATAGTAAGTTTGCTTGCATGTGTTTCATGCAGCCACAACGAGATACCTGATACACCGCCGCGTGCCGTGGTGCGCGATGGCGTTGCCATCACCCTGCGCGATCAAAAGCTGACCGTGTTCCGCGGTGGTAAGGTGGTTAAGGATTACGAAATCAGCTCATCCAAGTTTGGCATGGGCAGCGACGTTGGAAGCCACCGTACCCCTCTAGGCATCCACGCTGTCACAAAAAAGATTGGAGAAGGCCAACCTTCCGGTATGGTCTTTAAGGGGTGCAGACCAACCGGAGAAGTAGTTGGGACTGACAGCGGGCGAGATCCCATTGTCACCCGAGTTATCCAACTCGCCGGGCTGGAACCATTCAACAGCAACTCCCATAAACGCCGCATCTACATCCACGGTACTCCGGAGGAACGCTTTATTGGGCAACCGGCCTCGTACGGCTGCATTCGCATGCGCAGTAAGGATGTATTGGAATTGTATCCTTACGTGTACCGCGGTATGCCAGTAGCCATTGAGAGTTGTTCGCAATCTACGTACATGAAAGCGGAGCGGGAGCATGCACGATCCATCGTGGTACCGCCATCGGTGGTAGCAAAACTTCCGACGGAAACGACGCTTCGGATAGCACGTCACCCTGCGGCGGGACACGGGACCTCGCGTCGTCTGGCGCGCACCACAGTGAGAGATGCTGCTACCGGACGCAGTTTAGCGCTTCGCCGCTCCAACTACGCAAACTCAATTCAATAATGATGGAAACACTCAGCGGCATTTTGCACACCACTTGGCTGATTATCGTGGTGGTTCTTTTTTTCAACTTCATGATATTCGTGCATGAGTTGGGGCACTTCTTAGCTGGCAAGTGGCGTGGAGCCTACATCGATCGATTTCAGATATGGTTCGGCAAGCCGCTATGGAAAAAGAAAATAGGAGGTGTGCAATGGGGTATCGGTTGGATTCCCGCCGGCGGGTTCGTTTCACTTCCGCAGCTCGAATCCATGGAAGGCATCGAGGGACGAGCTGATGTGCCCGAGGGTCTTAAGCCGCTTAAACCGCTGGATAAGGTCATCATCGCCGCAGCAGGGCCTCTTTTCTCCCTGCTGCTGGCGTATGCCTTCGCCGTGGTGGTGTGGATAGCTGGAAATCCCGAGATACAGTCCATTGAACCCCAAGTCGGCTACGTGGCTCCCGGCAGTCCGGCGGAACGGGCAGGCATCCTCGCGGGGGATACGATACTAGCAGTGGATGGCAAACCTGTTTCCCAGTGGACCGGGCACTTGGAAGGCGTTCGCGAGCTGATCGCTCTGAGCGAGGGCGAGCGCATACGTCTTACCATTTCGCGACCTGGACAGCAACATCCTATCACCATAGAATCCGGCTATGAATTACCGCAGAAAGAATGGTGGCAACGCCAAGGAATGAGGCGCATGGGCTTCGTGCCGGCGTCCCCGGCTGTGGTTGGAAAAGTACACCCCAACTCACCCGCGGCGTTCGCCGGACTGAAAGAGGGACAACGCATCACCGCCGTCAATGGGCAGCCGGTCTATTCCCCGCTGGCAGTACTGGCAGCCAGTAAAAAAGGCACACCCTTGCAACTTACTGTTACGGCAACGGATGGAACGGAATTGCAGCTCAGCGTGCAGCCACGCATTCCCGATAATTGGCAGGGGCTACCCGGTGCTACTCCGCTGCTCGGCTTTGACTGGCAGGCTGAACCCGCTCGCGTCAAAATGGAATATCCCTCCCCACAACAACAGGTGAATCTCAGCCTTCAGTGGATGTACGACACCCTTAAAAAAATCTGCGCACCCGGCAGCAGCGTTAAAATGGAACACCTCTCCGGCCCAGTTGGCATCGGCAACTACATTTACCGCATGATGGAAGCCGGCGAGGGCATTGGCTGGCGTCTTGCGCTCTGGTTTGCCGTGGTGCTCAACGTAAACTTGGCAGTGCTTAACATCCTGCCCCTTCCAGTAGTGGATGGAGGTCATGTAACATTGGGCATCATTGAAATGCTGCGCGGCAAGCCTGTGAGCGGGCGTTTCTTGGGATGGATTATGACAGCGTTCATCTTCCTCCTCTTCGCGTTCTTCATCTTTGTGACTTTCAAAGACGTGGGTGACATGATCGGCGATTCATCCGATCCCCCTGCTCTCCCTGCACCCATCTTTCGCGTGCAATAAGATTTTCGATATCAGGCAAGATGTTTGTGGATCACATCAGAATTTATGCAAGGGCCGGAAAAGGCGGGGATGGTCTCGCGAGTTTCCGTCGGGAGAAGTTTGTGCCGCGAGGCGGGCCGGATGGTGGCGATGGCGGCGATGGCGGGAATGTGACACTGGAGGTGAGCAACAGCGTGAATGACCTCCGGCAGTACTTTTTTGAGCCCAAGTTAGTGGCTGGTAATGGCATGCCCGGCATGCACGCGCTCAAACACGGTAAGTCCGGCAGGAGCGTGATCGCGAAGGTTCCGCCCGGCACTATCGTGCACCGCAGCAATGCTGCCACCCTGCAAGAGGCGTCGTGGCTTGAAAAAGAGGGACAGGGTATCCAAACTGAGCAGATTGCCGACCTCACCCAAGACGGCGAACGTTTCGTACTCTGCCAAGGAGGCAAGGGCGGTCGTGGCAACTGGCATTTTCGAACGTCCACCGACCAAGCGCCTACCACCTTTGAGCCGGGAACCGACGCAGAAAGCGGAGTTTTTTTTCTGGAACTGCGACGCATAGCGGATGCCGGACTGGTAGGCTATCCGAATGCGGGTAAAAGTTCGCTGCTGGGAGCTATCTCGCGCGCCACACCGAAGGTGGCGGCCTACCCTTTCACCACGCTGCAACCGGTGGTAGGAGTCGTGGAATTTGACAATTACGCGCGTTGCGTAGTGGCAGACATACCGGGTATCATCGAAGGGGCTTCGCGCAATCGCGGATTGGGACACGAGTTCTTGCGCCATATTATGCGCTGTCGCGTGCTGCTTTTTGTGGTGGATATGACAGGACTGGAACATGACCCAGTGGAAGCTATACAAACCTTGCGAACAGAGGTGAAATTGTACTCGGAGGAGCTCGCTGCCCGTCCATGGCTTATCATCGCCAATAAAATGGACGATCCCACAGCCACAATCAATCTTGACATTCTTCGCCAGCGTTTTCCGAAAATAGAAATCATTCCCATTTCCGCCCTTGAAAGGACCGGATTGGATGACTTACGCAGTCGTTTGCACTCCATTCTCGTCGGTTGACACATCCCCACGTACGTGCTAGGATGTGGGCATGAGAATGAGCGTTGCGATATTCCTGTGCGCGCTGGTCAGTGTGTGTTCCACTGTCCTAGGGGTCGTAAGCGAAACGGCCAACAGCGCTGCCGAAGCTGCACGTAGCTATGGAGCCGCCGTGCGATCCTGCGATATGGGCTGGGCTCTTGATTACATGTATCCACCGCTCAAGCGCATGTACGCCGAGCAATTTGCCGGCCGTGGCGAAAAGGAGGCGGATAACGCTCGCCGCATTATGGGACTCGCGCATGAGACTCCGCAGCAAGCTCGCGCTCGCGTGGAAGCCGGCATGCGAGCCCTGCGAGAACACTACGTGAAGATGGGAAAACAAATGATTAGTAGCGGTCTCAGGATCGAGTCATTTACCGTTCGCGAACCTGTGGCCGAATACGTGCTCACGCCGGCATCCAGCGTGGTAAATGCCGTGAAGCAAGATAGAGACGGACGCGTGCGAGCTGACGAATTGCAAGGTAATGGGGAGAAAAGCCGCCTAGTGGTGTTGCCTACAATGCTCGTGGTAAATGGCCCCGGCAAAAATGGCACAACCGTGCGCGTGGAACGTCGCTCGTACATCTACGCCATCCGTGATGAAGTCGTGCGTGGCGAAACAGATCGCAATGGCCTCACTCCACGCGAAACGCGCATCAACAAGTGGTATTTCGTGGATGGTAACACAGACATCAACACATTGCGCACCTTTTTCCCCGGACTACCGCTCAATATTACCCTGCCCAGCATCGGTGAGCGCGTGCTCCGCTAACGTTCCCTCTTTCCGTGCCGGATTTCATCGAACAGGTCCTTCAAGATTTTGCTCCGGATGGTATCCTTTCGGGCGGCAAGGGCTATGAGTTTCGCCCGGAACAGCAGAAGCTCGCTGCGGCAGTAGCTTGTGCCCTGGAAAATGAGCGTCCCCTTCTCGCTGAAGCCGGAACCGGTGTCGGCAAATCACTCGCCTATCTCGTCCCCGCCATCCGATTTGCGCTGGCACACGGACGCAAAGCAGTCATCTCCACTCACACGATCAACCTACAAGAACAGCTCTTCGGCAAAGATATCCCCACTGCAGCAAAAGCCTTGGAGCTTCCCGTGCGCGCCGCACTACTCAAAGGTCGTTCGCATTACCTGTGCCGCACCCGCTTGCAGCGCGCCGTGGAACAGGCGAAGGATCTCTTCAATCCAGAAGAAGTGCGGCAACTGCGCGCCGTGCAGGAGTGGGCTCACGACTGCGGAGAAGGCTGGCTTTCCTCCATCCCGACAGGACTCGGTGTATCTGAAAAAGTGAAAGCGCAGGTGTGCAGTGAGAATTATGTGTGTACCCTGCGCAACTGTGGACCAAATTGCCCCTACCAAGCTGCCCGTCGCAAGGCAGAAGAGGCAGAGATCGTGGTACTCAACCACACCCTTTTCTTTGGTCTGATGAGTCTCGCTGAAGAGGCCCGTAACCAAGCACTGGAGGCTGATGAAGAGGAAAATTTGGAGAGCATGGGCTTTATCTTTCCGCACGACTTTGTGGTCCTGGATGAGGCGCACACCATCGAAAACGTGGCCGCGCACCAATTCGGTACCGTGTTGCCTGAAGCCGAACTACGGCGCGATTTGTGGCGTCTTTACAATCCACGAACCCGCAAAGGGACATTGCGCCATGCTGCCACGCCTCGCCTCCTTCAACTCATTGAAGAAGCCCAGCTCGCTTCCGATGAGTTTTTTGACCGAGCGATGCTCGATGCTCGCTTTCAAAACGCGGAGAATCGGCAAGAAGTGCGTCTTCGCCAACCAAAGTGGACGGAGGATGTGCTCACTCCCGCCCTGTGCGAGTTGGAGCGCGAAGTTCTTTCCATGGCCAAAAGCGAGGAGAATGAAGTGACGCGTGCCGAGCTAATGGACACGGCCGCACGTTTGTTGGCCTACCGCACCGCCGCAGAAGATGTCGTTTCCCTGCACAACATCGGCAATGCCGTATATTGGGCTGAAAAAGGCGGCGAAAGGGACGACAAGAGACGTTTTCTCACTCTGCGCTCCGCGCTCGTGAACGTGGCTCCTGTACTGCGCGAAAAACTCTTTGAAAGCGGCCGAACCTGCATCTGCACCAGTGCCACACTCTCTGCAGGAGACATGGGGACCGCCTATTTTGCCGGTCGTGTGGGGGCAGAAAGTGTTGACACTATCCGCATCGGCAGTCCCTTCGACTTTGCGCACCAAATGCGCGTGACAATTGCGCGCAGCATGCCTCTACCGAATGAAGAAGGCTACGATGAAGAGCTGCCCACCCGAATACTGCACGCGCTGGAAAGCTCAGACGGTCACGCTTTCGTTCTGTTTACCAGCTACCGCACCCTGCGCAATGTGGCCGAGGCACTGCGCACCTCTTGTGCCGAGCATGGCTGGCAGATGCTCGTGCAAGGAGACGGTATCAGCCGCTCGGATATGCTCGCACTCTTTCGCAGAAAAATGGGCAGTGTCCTTTTCGGTACGGATAGCTTTTGGATGGGCGTTGATGTGCCCGGCGATGCGCTTTCGCATGTCATTGTCACCAAACTTCCATTTGATTCGCCGAGTACGCCGCTGGTGGAAGCACGCTCAGAAGATATCCAGGCGCGCGGAGGCTCTCCCTTTACTGAATATTCTATGCCGGAAGCTATCCTTAAATTCCGCCAAGGGGTAGGACGTCTTATCCGCTCCAAAACAGATACGGGAGCTGTCACCCTGCTGGATGCACGTCTTTGCCGCAAGTACTACGGACGGCATTTTCTGCGCGCCCTACCTCCTGACGTTCCTTGCACCTACGAATAATGACCTACCTTAATCATGAAAAAAGTCCTTTTTCTCCTCTCCACCACCGTTGCTCTGCTAGGTTTTCTGCTCAATGCCGCAGAAGTAAGAGACGTAACCATCACCAGCACATCCATGGGCAAACAGATTACCAACATGGTGATCACGCCGGAACGACACTCGGAGGGCGAACGTTTTCCCGTGGTGTATCTGCTGCACGGCTACAACATGATACCGAGAGATTGGCTGAACGTGCAGCCTGAGCTTCCCGATTTGGCGGATAAACTGCGCCTCATCATTGTGTGCCCCGATGGCAGTAATAGCTGGTACGTGGACAGTCCGGTCAATCCTGCCTCTAAATACGAAACCTACGTGGCGAAGGAGTTGGTGGAATACGTGGACACCCACATGCCCACCATGCCTGACCGTCGTACCCGCGCCCTCTGCGGACTGAGCATGGGTGGCTTTGGATCCCTGCGCCTCGCTATCCTGCACCAAGACGTATTTAGCGCAGCTGGTTCCATGAGCGGCCTCGTGGATTTCACTCCCTTTCCCAATCGCTGGGGAACGAGGGAAATATTCGGCAAGGCTGAAGAGAATGCCGAGCGCATGAAGGAATACAATGTCGTCGATCTTGCACATCTCATCCGCCCCGGGCTTGATATCATGATTGATTGCGGTACGGAGGACTTTTTTCACCAGATTAATGATAATTTACATCGCTTGCTCTTGGCGCGGCATGTGCCGCACACCTACATATCTTTCCCCGGCACGCACAACTACGCGTACTGGAACAACGCCATCCTGCACCAGTTCGTCTTCCTGTCGCGTCACTTTGCGACTGCCGAGTCCTCCGAAACGAAGGAGTGATTCGTTGTGTGCATCGGCGCTAATCGAGCAGCCTATCCCAGTACTTGGCGCTCCAGTAGGCGCGCGCAGCCTTGCGTGATATGTGTGACGCGGATATGTAACGGAACCGCAGCATCTGCGACGATCGGTGTCCCATCTCATATTGCAATCGTTCCATGTCGCGATAGTGCGCAGCGTGGTAGGAGGCAAAACTGTGCCGTAGCACATCAGGCACCCACGGATGCAGGCCACTGGCCCGATGCAGCTCTCCCCATCGCTTAATCCACCCTTTGGGGCATATAAGTTCATCCTCATGCGGGTTCAGGTTGAGGCGTCTGAGCCAGCGCAGAAGAGGTTGGGGCATGCTTACGCAACGCGAGCCTCCCGTTTTGCTTTGTGTTGCGTAGAGCGTAATTGTTCGTGTCTTGATGTGGATATTGCGCCATCTGAGTCGTGTTATCTCCGTCGGTCGCATCCCACTCCATATCATGATTCCAACGGCGGCGGCACACGCTCGGTGCTTTGGCAAGAGAGAGGTGCGCAAGAGCCTCAGAATCTCCTCCAGCGTGAGCGGTTCCTTCTCTCGCTCTCTTGAGGGCGCTTCCTGGATGGGTTGCACCGGATTCCTTTGCAGCCACCCCATGCGACAGCAATATGAGAATAACCCATGCAGGATAGTACGCGCTTTACTTCGACTGCTTGTCCTCTGAAATGTCTTCCTGAGCATTTCTCGACACATTTGCGTTGAGATATGGCGCATCTCACGTCTGGCGAGTTCAGGGTTACACATCAAAATTTTCTTCGTATAGTATTCCAATTCTCGACGCGTTGCCGCACGCCGATGCTGCTTTCCCTTCAGCAAATACTCCACTCCCTTTTCCAGCGTAAGCTGAGGATCCGTTTCTTGCAGCACCTCGCGCGCATCACGCAGTCTTTGGATGCATTCCTTCGCCTTGATTTTATGTTTTGTTCCCATACATTCCGCCAGTTCACGGATTATCTCTGCAGCTTCTATCAATCTCAATCCGTGTGCCTGTATGAGCTCCACCCCCATCCTATCTATGCTTACTTTCTGTTTCATATGATTTCAAATCATGTGTCAAACTTTTTTTGCAATTTTTTGCAATTTTTTCTGCTTTTTTGCGGGGAAAACGGCCTTTCCATAAAGGCAATTTTTTCGCATTTTACAACGCTAATTTTTTCAGGTTTTCCACAATAATTATTCAATATATGCGTACGGAAGGGGATTTAGGACACATGATTTGAAATCATATAGCATCGGCTGTGCGAGGGGATGGTCCCCGGATATTTCAACCTAGCGAGAACGATGAAATACAAACTGATCATAGCAATGGTCGCTGCTGCCACAGTGGGAGTAGCAGGATTGAGTTCATGTGATTCAATGAAATCCCTTGGGAGTTCGCTCACCAAGATGGGGCTCAATCCGTTCGAGAAGACAAACAGTCTTTCTGCGACAGTAGTGCACGCATCGACTCCGGTGTATCATGCCGGTGGAGAGCACATCATGGGCAAGGGAAAAGGAGAAATAAAGACCTCAGCGGGGTGGAGTCAAAATTTGATTGTCAAGACGGCTGATGGCAACACCTACAAGGGGAGTTTGAATGTGGATACTCAAGATGAGTGTGTTGCCACAGGAGACACAGGTATCGCGGAGATCGGAGTTGAGAGCAACAAGATGAAGCGATTTGAGAAGACATATTAAGGGCTTGATGAGAGCTTCCGACGGCGGAGTTCCCGTACGGGGATGACGGGTTGGATCAGAAGAATTCGATGCATGTATGATTGACGGCGTGACTTCTGAAAAGCTCATGTTTCTCTGATATGAAAGCGAAATTATATACGCCCCTTGTGGCGCTGACTGTTCTGGGACTCTGCTCTTGTGGAGATTTGGGGTCGCTGGCGGGTACCGCTATTGAGGTTGCCGCCGCTGGCTATTCTGCTGCCCAGGAATACGACGCAAACGGCGTGCCGATTTACGGATATGACGGTAACAATGCCGTGTACGGGTATGACAGCAACAATCAACCGATATACGACATAGCCTTGCTTGCAACTGCAGCGAGCGTGCCAAACTGGGAGCCCAAAGCCGGCGTCCCAGTCATCTACCCGACGCAAGCCCGACGCGCAGCCACACCGCCTCCTCAGGCCCGCCACCATGCACCGCTCAAACACCGTCACCCTGTAGTGGCTCACGAATCTCATCGTCCCAATCGCGCCGCCACTCCTCCGCCGCTCAATCCTCATGTATCCGGTCTTGGATCGCGCCCGGATCGCGCAGCTCCACTGCCACCGAGCAGCACCCGTACGTCCGAGCCGGCGCCGCGTCCCGATCGCGCCACTCCGCCGTCGCGCAATCCTCATGTGTCGGGACATGGGCCACACTCGAATTCCGATCACCGCATGCAACCCGGCCAGAATCTGGGACGCCCGGGGTTCGGTCCTCAGCAGGGACGCCCCAATGCAGGTCCCAGACCGGGTCGTCAAAAGGGGAAACCTGCCACGTCAACCCCCACGGCTCCTGCGGGAGTGGAGGTGGCGCCGGTGCCCACGGCGACCGCAAAGCCCGCGTCTTCGGACGGGTATGTCTGCATGTCATGCAGCTTGGGTGATACACTCATCAAGAAGTGTACCAACAAGAAGTGTGTGAATTACGGTAATCCACCGAGTTCCTATAAAAAAAGATGAATCTCATCCACATCAACACCATGAAAATGAAATTAGCCATCGGGGCTCTCGCGTGCTTCGTGCTGGGGAGCTGCGCAAGTATGAGTGATTACAACACGGTGAACAGCTCGCAGGTAGGCGTGCCTCAACAGGCATTTGCCGCCACGGTGATGTCTGCGCGGCAGGTGACGCAGGAGTCCTCTGCCTCTACACGCAACATGGGTACACTGATTGGCGCGGGTATTGGCCTGGGTGGTGGGCAGTTGCTCGGCAGTGGCAAGGGGCGCGCAGCTTCTACCATTGGCATGGCGGCGGCAGGTGCTCTGGCCGGGCGTTATTTGGCGAATTCCATGGGTCGCACAAAGTGCCAAGAGCTCACTGTCCAAGTGGATGGCACCGGAGCCATGTACAGCTTCGTTCAACCGATCTACAAGCAAATCGGAGAGATCAGCGTCGGAACGCACGGAGTTTATTATCATGGAACTGGAGCTCATTTTGTCCCGGACGGCATGACACCCTGATTAAATCTTTCTTTCAAACCCGAACCATATCATGAAAAAAACGACACTAGCAATGGCCTGCTTGGCAGGATTCGTTCTCTCCTCCTGTGATTATCTCAGCTGCCTTACGGCGAGTAATCCGGAAGAATGCGCTATCGGCAAGAGCATGGAAAAAGCGATTGACTACCTCGCCGATGCCAAAGGCATCGACACCCAGGAGAAAGCGGAAAAGTTCGCTTCCAACTGGAACAAGGTTCAGATGGCTATTACCGGCGCCCAAAAACTCGGCATGGATGTGCCTGAGAATGTAAAGAAGACCTACAACGATACTCTGGAACGTATTGTGAAGCACAACTACTTTGACTCTCCCACACTTAAGGCGGCCATGGCCAACGCGGATTACATCAAGTAAGCCCGTGCAGAGCTTCTCACTCTCTTTCACCCAATCAATACAATACCATGAAAAATACAATCATAGCAATCGCGTGCATGTGCATGCCGCTGGCATTCGCACAGGGACCACATTATCCCGGACCTGGACCACACCAACCCGGACCTGGACCACACCAACCCGGACCTGGACCACACCAACCCGGACCTGGACCACACCAACCCGGCCCTGGACCACATCAACCCGGCCCTGGACCACACCAACCCGGACCTGGACCTCAGTACCCTGGACCGGGGCCGCATCATCATCGTTGATTATTGTGAGCGATATAAAACAGTAAGCCGTGAGGGGGGGAGGTTTTGGATCTCCCTCCCTTCGAGCATAGATCAGTGAGAATAGAGAAAAATAACACACGAACAGGGAAGGAAGTGACAGTTACATTTCCTTCCCTGCTTCGGTATATGATTGAAAATAAGTCGATGAAGATTTGTCATCAGTCGATAAAGTGGGGGATTGTGGCGGTGTTGATTCTGCTTGGGCTGAGTTCCTGCAGCCAGATGTATAACTTGAAATCTGAAACCGGTCTCTACGATGTGAAGCTGGTTCACACGATGAAGAGCGGTGTGGATGGCGTATGGAGCTGGGGAAAGGGGAATCCGTACGTTGATCAGAAGGAGGGGAAAATTTTCATAGCCGAACTGAAAGTCGATCTCATTAAAGACAAGTATCCCCGAGGCGCCAACTTTATGGTTCGAAGGATGCGCCGTTATGTCTCGGAAGCGGCGCAAAAAGCTCTTGAGGAGAGTAACGCCGCGAATCAGGCTAACTGGCAACTTACCGAAAACGAGTCTGAGGCCGACATCCGCGTGGATATGGCTATCGCGAGTTTTCGTCCCCAGAAACCCCTGCTGCGCGTGGCATCTACGGTGGGCGGATTTTTCAGTCCCGTGCCGGGAGTGAGCAGTGTGGCCACGCGTTATTCGCAAGGTGACATAGGGATAGAAATGACCATCAGAAACGTGAAAGACGGACGTTTGCTCTTTGCGTGCAAAGACAGTAACCGTGAGATGACTGCCCTGATTGAAAAAGAGGCCTACCGCAAGGGAGGAAATGCTGATGTGAACTTGCGCATTTGGGCTGATAGATTGGGCAAATTGATACGTTCGTGCTCGCCGGATCGTCTCGGGACGCGCAGCATTCGCGACCGCGCCAAAGAACGCAGTTGGTGGGATGTTATCACGACGCGTCTCACGTTGTAAAGCCGCCCTTCTTTCGCTTTTCGAAATCACGCTTTTCGCAGTTGGGCATCTCTTTGGCCTGATTATTGTGGCATGGAATCCTTGCCACGAAAGGTAGGATATGGTATATTTCGGACATGCCGAAAGTAGCCCTTATTCAGCAACCCAGCGCCCCGGCGATGAAGGAAAACAAGCGACGCACCGAGGCCGCTATCCGCGAGGCGGCGGCGGGAGGGGCTCAGATTATCTGCACGCAAGAGATGTGCACAACGCCGTATTTTTGTCGCACGCAGGATTGCGCGGCGTTTGATTTGGCGGAAGAGATGCCCGGGACATGGGGAAAGGAGCTGCAAGGCATGGCGGCGGAGCTTGGGGTGACGCTTGTCGTGGCGGGGTTTGAGCGACGCGCGCCGGGGGTGTACCACAACACGGCGATGGTGATTGATGCGGACGGCAAATTCCTCGGTGTGTACCGCAAGATGCACATTCCGCAAGATCCCGGATTTGAGGAAAAGTTTTATTTCACGCC
>CANRJD010000018.1 GCA_947630815.1 uncultured Akkermansia sp.
TCAAAAAGAGAAGCCCTCTTCAAAAATGGGTTATAAGGTTAATATATCGGATATAGAGAAGGAATTGTTACAAAAAATCAATTTCGAAAAGAACGGGGTAAAAGGAGCAGTTTTTCAGAGACATACAAGAAGTAATCCATTTACGATTTACGATTTACAACACGCACGACGGCGGTAAGTGCGTATGGCCAGCGCGGATGCGCTGCCCCGTAGGGGTGAAAACTGGCGACGGCTGTAAGCCAGTTTGGCCAAAAGCTCAGCTTTTGCCCCGAAGGGGTGAGGAGTCGTGAGGCGACTCCGAAGCAACCATGCCGATGGGGCGGCGGTGAGTCAACTTGGAAAATTCGCGCGCGTTGCGTGGGGAGGCGGTTCGTTAATGTATGCAGAGATTCCTCTAGATCCATCATTATGATGACCGGTTGTTGTGATGATTTTGATACGTATAAACAGGGATATCAGTCAATAAGAGCATTTTCTCTGTTGATGACCTTCTCTCAAATGCGTTTGCCCTGGGGGAATGCATGAGGAATGGGTTGAATGAGCCCGGAGAAGATTTTATTAGGACACGTATGGTATGCGTTTTTCAACTCCCGAATTTTTTTCTTCACAAGCGGGGAAATCGTTCTATAATAGACAGCGTAACCTACTGCACGATTATGAAGATTTGGTTTGATGGAAAACTGGTCGATGAAAAGGAGGCAAAGACGTCTGTGTTTGACCACGCGACGCTGTATGGCGATGGCTGCTTTGAGGGAATTCGCTTCTACTCCGGTAAGATATTTCGCTTGGAGGAGCACATCGTACGCCTGTTCAATAGTATGCGCTATCTGCTGATTGATTGCCCGTGGAGCTTTGAGGAGGTGTGCGCCGCGACGCAGGAGACAGTAGATGCCAGCGGCATGCAGGACGGGTACATTCGCCTGGTGGTGACGCGCGGGGTGGGCGATTTGGGACTCAACCCGCGCAATTGCCCCAAGCCGAGCATGTTCATCATCGCACAAAATATTTCCCTTTATCCGAAGGAGATGTACGAGAATGGCCTGAGTCTCATCACCAGCTCGTACCGCCGTCCCAATCCGGATGTGCTCTGCCAACAGGTGAAGAGCCTCAATTATCTGAACAGCATCTCCGCCAAAATCGAAGCTGTGCAGCAAGGAGCAGGCGAGGCTCTCATGCTCAACCAGCGCGGCAATGTGGCTGAATGTACGGGCGACAACATTTTTATCGTGAAGGATGGGGTTGTAATTACTCCTCCGCTTACGGAGGGCGCCCTCGGCGGCATCACCCGCCATGCTGTGCAGGATATTTGCGTTGAGCTTGGCATACCCTGCGAGGAGAAAGTGCTCAACCGTTTTGACATCATTTGCGCCGATGAATGCTTCTTGACGGGCACGGCGGCTGAAGTAATAGCCGCCACCAGCTTGGATGGACGTACCATTGGCACCGGGCGCGCAGGGACCATCACCAAGCGTATTTTGGAGCGGTTCCAGCAACTCGTGCGTGAGTGATCTTGCGTCATGGAGACACTCTACAGCGGGCGTTTCGTGAACCTCGTGCGTGATGGGCGCTGGGAGTACTGCGAGCGTGTGAAAAACACGGCAGCGGCCATGATTTTCGCGTGCACGCACGGGGGGAAAGTTCTGTTGGTGGAGGAATATCGCCCTCCCATTCGACAGCAGAGCATTTGTTTCCCGGCTGGCCTCATCGGTGATGCAGAGCAAGAGAGTGCGGAAGATGCTGCACGTCGCGAATTGCTGGAGGAGACAGGCTACGAGGCGGGGCAGGTGCGTTTTCTTTATGCCGGACCTTCTTCACCGGGCATTACGTCCGAGTACATCTCCTTTTTTCTGGCGACGGATCTGGTGCATCGTGGGCAGGGCGGGGGAGTGCAGGGAGAGCGCATCACGGTGCATGAAGTTCCCCGGGAGGAAATAGACGAATGGCTGGCAGCTCAACGTGCTATCGGTAAAGCAGTGGATCCGCGCATCTACGCTGGGCTGTATGCCTTGCAGCAAGCAGACAAATTAAGGGCTTGACACGTGCTGTCTGCCTACGTACAATGCGGGGTAAAGGGAGAATCCCTAGTAGGCATGATGAAAAAAAATATCCTGATTATTTTGCTGGCTTTAGGAGGAGCGCTCGCGATTACGACAGGCTACGGGGAGGAGCAGGATGCGCAGAAAGATGCACCTGTTGCCGGAACGGAGTCGGTTGAGGCCGGAGTCGCTCCTGCCGCACAAGCTACGTCGGCGGAGGAACTTAGCCCGGTGGCCGCATCGCTCGCAACGCAGTCTTTCTTTAACGGGAAACCGGATTTGCATGCGAAGTATTACATCTATCTGCAATCGGCAAGCTGGTGTGGTCCGTGCCGCGCGGAGATGCCGGAGATCGTTGCGCTCTACGAGCAGATGAAAAAGGATGGCGTGGAAATCATACTTGTATCGGCAGATTCTACTCAGGAAGGAGCCGAAAAGTATTTGCAGGCTTTTAAGGCGCCCTTTCCAGCCACCATGCCAAATAAAGACGGGATGGTCGATTTACCCGGTTTCAAGCGCACCAACTATGTACCCCGTGCTACCATTGTCACTAATCAAGGGGAGAGCCTTGCGGACGGTCATGGATCGATCATCAAGCATTACAAGGACATCATTGGTAAATACGAGGCGCAGAAGGCCCCCGGTAAATGAGTGAAGGCAGGGCGGAGAACGCTTTTGCCCGGAAAAATCCAGCGAATGGAACAGTGGTTAAGCCTCCGATTCGGGAGGTGCGCCGGGTTCTGTTCGCTGTACGGGGGGGTAGGAAAGAAAAAATGGGAATGAAAGAGTGAAATTTTTTTGTTGGGAAGGACGTATCTATAGAGGAACGAATTTTCCCAATGAAAGTATTTCGACACATTGCCATAGGTATGCTGGCTTCTTCAATGTTGCCTGCACAGAGCCTTCAGGAGGTAGCAGATGCATTGCCTGCGCCTACATTAGACGCAGCAAAGCTGCAGCTAGTACTGCCTCAAGCTCCGGGGATGCAAGTGGAGCTTGGTGGAGTGGATTACGAGCAATTGGTAGATAGGCAGGGGAAGATCTCTCCGGGCATCATTTCTGATACGCCGGTGAAGGTTTTTTTGCGCGTAAGTAAAGATGGGCAGACTGTTGATTCTCGAGACTATGAAATTACCTTGCCCGCCAACGCGCAAGCGGAAAAGCCGGCCGGGTCGAACGCAAAACCGGCGGTGGTGCCTGCCATTCTGCAGTGGAAAGGAGGTGAGGGCCAGTGGAAGCCGCAAGGTAGCGAGCTGAGGGTAGGGGGGGCAGCAGGGATTGATTTTGCAAAGGAATCGTTGGGTGTCGCCGTTGGTTTGCCTGTTCGCGAGGCTGATGCCGATGAAGATAGGCAGGACATAAAAATCGAATTTGACAAAGAGGGACTCGGTAAGGAGGGCTACCACATGATTATTACTCCGCAGCGAATCCTGATCCGCTCGGAGGGTAAAGAGGGCGTTGTGTGGGCTATTCGCACTTTGCAGCAGATACTGCGCACACACAGTGGGGCTGTTCCTTGTGGTGAAATTATTGATATGCCTCGCTATGCAGTGCGAGGATTTGTACTGGATGCCGGGCGAGCTCCCTACACTATACCGGAGCTGCGAGATGTCATTGACACCATGTCTTGGTACAAAATGAATGACTTGCACTTGGTCATCAACAACAACTTTATCTTCCACGAGCGATATGTGGATGCCGGACGTGATCCTTTCAAGGAGAGCTATGCGGCGTTCCGTTTGGAATCGGCGTGTAAGGGTGCGGATGGAACCCCGCTCACCTCATCCGATGTATTCTACAGCAAAAAAGAGTTTGCGGAACTTGTGGATTACGCACGCCAGCGCGGGGTGCGTATTGTGCCGGAGTTTGACACGCCGGGGCACGCGTTGGCCTTCACCCATCTGAGGCCGGATCTCATATACAAGGGGGCCATGAACCACCACGAGAAGCGGCGCTGTGAGATGTTGGATGCTGCTAATCCTGAGACGCTTACTTTCGTGCAAAGTGTGCTGGATGAGTACTTACTGCCGCAGGCGAATGGGGAGAAGGCGGTGTTGGATGAGTGCGATGTCATTCACGTGGGGGCAGATGAATTTTTCGGCGACGCAGAGGACTACCGCAAATATGCGGATGGGCTGGTGCGGTACGTTAAAAGCCGTCATCACACACCGCGTATCTGGGGAAGTCTGAGCTCCAAGCGAGGCAAAACTCCCGTAACATCGCAGGGAGTGCAACTCAATCTCTGGAACTCTACGTGGATGAGTGCTCACGAAGCGGTTCAGCTGGGTTTTGATGTCATCAACACGAGTGATGCATTTCTCTACATAGTGCCGTATGCTAAGTACTACCGGGCAGATAGGAATTTGGGATGGCTGTATGATCATTGGCAACCGCATATGATGTACGCAGAGAAGCTGCCTGCAGGGCATCCGCAATTGCTCGGTGCAGCTTGTGCAGTTTGGAATGATACGACTGACCTGCTGCACAATGGCTATGGCATGGTGGATATTTGGCCCATCATATCGGGTTCTTTGAGCACCCTGTGTCAGAAGATGTGGGGGCTTTCACAACCGCCGGATACGTACCAACAACACTGCGAGCTCGTGCGTCAAATAGGGGCGGCGCCGAGCAGCAATCCCACGCACCATTCCGACGCGCTGAACCCTGTTACCATTTGTCCGGAGCACCTGCCCATGCAGTTGAATATGCCGGATCTCGGGCCCTCCTACCACCTAACTGTCGAGTTGGAGCTCCAGGAGGCGCCGTCGGGGGAGGAGCAAGTACTGCTTTCCTCGCCAATCGGTCAACTTATAGCCGTTATGAAAGATGGCTGCATAGGGTTTCGTCGAGCGGATGGAGTGGAGTTTGCTTATGAAGCGAAGTTGCCCGTGGGCAAGCGGGTAAAGTTGGAGCTTATGGCCACACCTGGCAATACTAAGCTTTTGCTGGATGGTCAGCCGATCACTCGCATGCGCCTCAACACTTTCCTTTCTGTAGAGGAGAACTTTCATCCGCGTACCAAGGGATTAGTATCTACCTTTGTGTTGCCATTGCAAACACTTGCGCCCACTTTGAAGGGGAAGGTGTACTCCTTGGATCTGCGACCCTTGGAGCAATAGGTAATGCAGCAACCGTAGGCTGCTGCCTATGTACGATGTACGACGTACGATGTACGATTTGAATGCTAGCGCGCCAGAGGCGCGGGGAAACGGCCGGCGGCGCTGTAAGTGCGTATGGACAGCGCAGATGCGCTGCCCCGTAGGGGTGAAAACTGGCGACGGCCCCAAGCAGCTGCGAGGCAGCTGCTCATGTACGATGTACGACGTACGATGTACGATTTGAATGCTAGCGCGCCAGAGGCGCGGGGAAACGGCCAGTGGCGCGGTAAGTGCGTATGGACAGCGCGGATGCGCTGCCCCGCAGGGGTGAAAACTGGCGACGGCCCCAAGCAACTGCGAGGCAGCTACTCATGTACGATGTACGATTTGAATACTAGCGCGCCAGAGGCGCGGGGAAACGGCCAGTGGCGCGGTAAGTGCGTATGGACAGCGCGGATGCGCTGCCCCGCGGGGGTGAAAACTGGCGACGGCCCCAAGCAACTGCGAGGCAGCTGCTCATGTACGACGTACGATGTACGATTTGAATGCTAGCGCCAGAGGCACGGGGAAAATTATTAATAAATCGTAGACAAAGGACGCATTTTCTAATGCGTTTGCCCTAGTGAGAATTGCAAATGTTTTGACATTGGAGGGCTCATAGGGCATAATGGGGATGCACGAGGGAAAGCCCATGAGATTCCACATACAAGACATCGAGATAGGCGGGAGCAAGCCCTTCTACATACTAGGGCCGTGCTCTTTGGAGAATGAAGCTTTTGCATGGCAGATGGCGCGCAGCATCAAAGAAATATGCGTACAGCTGGGCGTGGACTTTATCTTTAAAGCGTCCTACGACAAGGCGAATCGAACAAGCGCAAAGAGTTTTCGTGGCCCAGGGTTGCAGGAGGGCTGCCGTATCCTTTCGGCCATTGGTAAAGAATTGCAGATACCCGTGGTGACGGATGTGCACACTGAGAAGCAGGCCGAGTATGCGGCGCAGTACGTGGATTTGTTGCAGGTGCCGGCGTTTCTCTGCCGCCAAAGTGATTTGTTGGAAGCATGCGCAAAGAGTGGACGTCCGGTGAACGTGAAAAAAGGGCAATTTCTCGCTCCATGGGATTGCCGTAACATTTGTGAGAAAATGATCTCCTTTGGCTGTGAGAAGTTCATGCTTTGTGAGCGGGGCACAAGCTTTGGCTACAACAACCTTGTTGTGGACATGCGGGGCTTGAAGTGGATGAGAGAGTTTGGCTGTCCCATTGTGTTTGATGCCACCCATTCCGTGCAGAGACCAGGTGGACTGGGAGGGGCAACGGGTGGGGATCGCGAGCTTGCGCCTGTATTGGCAAATGCTGCCATGGCCGTTGGGGTAGATGGTGTATTTATGGAGGTGCATAGCGACCCGGAACATGCGCTCAGCGACGGACCGAATCAGATACGGCTTTCTGATTTGAAACGAGTACTGAGTCATTTGCAGTTGGTGCGCGGCGCGTGGGATGCTATGCAGAAGGAAGAATAATCATCGTCATGTTGCGTCGATTTATTGCAGCCTTGCTACTCTGCGCTCTGTTGCCGGCCGCTCGCGGGCAAGTGGCGGAGCGAACAGCAGGCAAGGGGGAATTCCCTGCGCTGCAGTTGTTGCCGCCGGGCAGTGTGGTACACGGCATATCCTTGCCACGCTACGAGAATCACCGGGTATCAGCTTTGCTCATGGCAGAAAAGCTTGAGGTTATCTCTCGTTACGAGGCCCGGGTGCAAAAGATTCACACGATGTTCTACCACGAGAATGGGGAAATCACGAGTTTGAAGATGCCTGAAGCGCTCTATAATTTTCGCACGGAGACACTGAACGCGCGCGTGGGTCCGGTGTTCATGCAACACCCGCGTTATGAGGCACAGGCCGCCGGATTGCTTTTCCACAGTGCCACGCGTCGGGGCGTGCTCACTGGCCCTGTGAAAACAGTGATACGCCACGTTGCTGCGCCATGATAGCCCGCTTCACCATTGGACTGATGCTTCTCGTGGGAGTGGTGTGTGCTGCCGAGCCGAGACAGGATGTGTTTGCTGTGAGGCAGGGGGAAATGTGGCGCTTCAACAGTCAAGTTCAGAGTAAGGTGAAGGAGCTTTCTGCTCTGGGCGCTCTGCCGCGTGTCAATTTTAACCCGCAGGCTCCATTCCCTCTGGTCAAACCGGGGGAGACGGTGGTTGTGTCGGACGCAGGCATGTATTTCGACAATCAGAGCTCATGCCTTCTCTACGTAGGCAACGTGCGGCTGAATAATGAGCGGGTGCGTGTGCGCACGGCGCAGAGGCTCTATGTGCTGCTCCCGGAAAAGGATAAGAAGACTGCAGCTCAGGAGGCCGCAAATCCGAGAAAACCGGCAGCGCCCCAGGCAAAGCCAGCAGCGGGGAGTGTTCCGAAACATCCTAACCCTCCCAAACAGGAGACGCATCAAGATGTTGTGGAAATCACCTCGGAAAATGCTGCGGTGGATGTGCCGGGAAATGTTGCCCTGTTGGAGGGACGCCGCGGTTCGCCTTCCATCACCATGGAGCGGCAGACAGATTCGCTGGTGATGCAGGTGCAGAAGAATGGAGCGCCGGCTTGGGCGTATGCGAACCAGGGGGGGGATGTGGTACTCATCGGCACGCGTATTGTGGGCGTCTTCACGCAGGATGCGGATCGTCGGGAACTTACTGCGCAGCAGGGTCCCGTGTTTTACGAAGCTGCCACGCGCACGCTCACTGTTTACGGCCCATCCTCACTTGTCACAGCACAGGGCACACTGCGCAGCAGCGAACAAATGCGCATCACCTTTGCTCCGGGCGAAGCTCCCGTTCGACCGAGCAAAGAACCATTTGCTCAATTCGCCAATATGCGGTTGAACGGCGTAGAACGCGCCGAGGCGCGGGGTGGTGTGGTGTGCACCATGCCTGAACAGCAGGGACGTCCCGCTGCACGAGCCACAGGAGATAAGTTCACCTACAATGCCGCCACGGGTGCATGTTGCATGATCGGTAAAAATTGCACGCTCACGTATGGGGGACAAAGTATGGTCACATCCGGGCAAATCGATTTGTTGCCCAATGGAGACGTTACCATCACCGGGGAAAAAATTACGGGCTCCTACGAGCGCCCCATGGCGTCCGACCAAGCTTGCAGCAAACCGATACTAGGTTCATATACCACGCGTGGCGTCATCCGGTACAACGCATCGGAGAATAGCGTCATCTTCCCCGCCGGCTTGAGCGCGAAGGATACCACAGCTCAGTTTCATTGCACTGGGACTGTCAAGGTATACCTGCTGCGGGAGGATACGTCCCTCCCACCTCATCAACTCGGTGCGCTCAATCTCAGCATTGCACACCAGAAAGGCATCTCGCATTTTCTCGCGGAGGGGGCAGTGCGAGTGCATGCACAGGCAGAGGGTGAGCAACCGGAAATGGACATGAGCTGTGATGTCATGGAAGGCGATCTTCAACGAGGCACGGCTCACCTGGCCAGTTCTGCCGGGCGTGTGGCGCATTTGCGCTACGGCGGACATACGCTTACCGCGAAGAGTCCAACAACAGGCAAAGCCGACCTGCGGGTGAAGGAAAACGGCGACTTGCACGCTGCCGGTGACCAGGTGCACGCGATTTTGCCGGGGGAAAAAGGCGTCACTACCGTAGATTGCACTAGGGAATTGTTCTTGAAACGTGCCGAGAACACGCTAACCATCGGACCTCTCTCTATCATTCGCTCTCCGGATGGAATCTTGACCGCGCGCGCAACGCTGCAGGCTGTGTTGCAGGAGGGTGAGCAATCTCGATTTCAGTTGGCAAAATACCCGCACTTGAGCTACAATTACACCGGACTGCACAGTGCGAGCACTTTGGAGGGCGGAACCCTGCAATCCGCCAAATTGAGCATGCAGTATGAAGGCGCTCTGCACTTGGAAATGATGCCGGGCAAGACAGGAGATAATCCGCGCGATCTGATACAAACAGCCTCGGTTCAGGGACGTGTGCGGCTCGCTGGTAGAGATGCCGAAGGCAGGCTTATCCGCGCTGATGGTGATCGGGTGGACTTCGACCATGACAGCGGCAATATCTACCTGCGCGGCAGCAAAGTCTTGCTTCAGGACGCATACAATACCCATACGGCTTCGGGAGCCGGAGCTTGTGTAAGCATCGACCCGCACAACAATGTGCACATATCCGGCGAGCGCCAGACCACCACGGCCAATCAGATCCACCACCAAATCGACTCGCAAAAAAAGAAATGAGCGCTCCAGAAACACCCGTTCCGTTGCTGCTTGCCAACGGACTTTGCAAAACCTATAAGGACCGCTGCGTGGTCAACCACGTGAGCATGGAGGTGCACACCGGTGAAATTGTGGGATTGCTCGGACCAAACGGTGCCGGCAAGACCACTTCCTTCTACATGGTTGCCGGATTGGTTCGTCCGGATGAGGGTACTGTGGACTTTTGTGGACGGGATGTGACCAGCCTTCCCATGCATCTGCGCGCTCGCCTCGGTATGGGCTATCTCCCGCAGGAGGAATCCATCTTCCGCAAACTCAGCGTGCAGGATAACCTCATGGCCATCCTCGAAACACGCGCGGACCTTACCCGTCGCCAGCAAAAGGAAAAAGCGGAAGAACTCATGGAGCGTTTCAGTATCTCTCGATTGCGCAAGAGTCAGGCTCTCCAACTCTCTGGCGGTGAAAAACGACGCCTTACGATCGCTCGTGCCCTCGCTTCCAATCCCAAGCTTCTCATGCTCGATGAACCCTTTGCCGGAGTGGATCCCATCGCGGTTCAGGATATTCAGCACATTGTTGCGTCGCTAAGAGAGACCGACGGGCTTTCCATCCTCATCACCGATCACAACGTGCGCGAGACTCTCGGCATTGTAGATCGCGCTTACATTCTCTTTGAGGGACGTGTCATCAAGCACGGAGATGCCCACGAGATAGCCAACGATCCCAAAACTCGAAAAATCTACCTCGGCGAGCATTTCAAAATGTAACGAAAGTGGTCGCCGCAGAACAAGCGTTTTCGAGCGAAGTTATCACGCAAAAAGTCAACGGGTTATTTCGTAGATAGGAAGAGGCTTTGCAATGCGGTGTATTGTAAATAAAAAACGCTGCAATGTCAATGCAATGCAGCGCTTTGTTGAGCATTTTGGTGATACCATCGACGGGACTCGAACCCGTACAGCTCGAAAGCCGGGAGATTTTAAGTCTCCTGCGTCTACCGATTCCGCCACGATGGCGCTCGCGGCGCATTGTACAATATTCTATGGCAAAAAGCAAGCCATGCTTTTATGTCAAGATAAACGCATTTTCTAGCACGGCAACCGCATTTTCTAGTGCGTTTGCCCTTTTTTCACATCTTGGTCCGACACGGGTGAAGTTGGGGGAACTTGCTGCTCTGAGTGTTCCTTTGGGTAGCTAAAGGGAACGATTCGGTACGTCTTGGTGATTAGGTGGCGTGTTAAACCTTTGGTCGCAGGGCAGAAGTACAGTTCGAAAGAGACCTCAATGGGAGCTGTTTTGTTCTTGTGCGGGATAATGAAGACAGGCATTCTGTCCGAGGTAGAAGCGGTTGCCACACCTTTGTGCAGGCAGGAGAAGGGATCGCCGGGTATATCGTGGCGAAATATGGCATTTGGGTTGTGGGAGAAATGTGCTGGGATGGCATCGATGGTTCGCAGGATTTCTCCGGAGGCGGCGTCACGTATGATCAGTTGGAATGAACCACTTTCCCCGGGATTGGCGAGTATTTGAGCCTGATAGCAGGCCGTCTGCGGTTCAGAAAGCAGGATATCCGGACTGGTGGGGGAGTCCGGATCATCCTCCAGCACACTATTTGTACCGCTGACCAAACTCTCAAGGGTTGCAGGGGTTGGCTTTTCTGCCAAGGGGCGCACCATTTCGTCCACTTCGTGGATAGCAGCATTCAGGGCGCTGAACGCTTGTTGTGCATTCCTAGGTCCTCGCCAGGCGAGCAATAGGTAGTGCGCTCCATTCAGGTCGAGCGCCAAATCCGGGATTTGAGCCTCTGGATCAGAAATCGTCGGGAAAGGAGCTCCACTTTTGACGACGGTATATCCAGTCGGCAACTGTTCTCCATCGGTCAGGCGGAGGAAGGCGGCATGCACAAAGCCAGGTTGGTTTTCGCTGTTTCGTGGCGTCATGACCACGTGCCACGGCTTGGTGTAAAACGTTTGGTCGGAGAGCGAGGCGGACCAGCGCAGAGATTGGTCAATGTAGGAGCGCAGGAGCTCGGGATGATCCTGTTCCAGAGCGATGAGATGGGGGGCGGATTCGATGGTCAGGGATTCTTCGGAAGGGGCTCCCACGGGGAGGATGGGAATCACTAAGGCTGACGGACCGATGAGCGTATCCGCCGGGGGCAGGGGCGTGTGTACGGGTTCTTCATCGGCCTGTGTTACCGGTACTTGTGCCGCTGGTTTAGTAGGGGGCACGGGAGCCGGCACATCTGCAAAGTATGCAAGTAAAGTAAAGATGCAGCATGCAAGAAACCATTGCGAGGCCCAGATTGCCAAATGTATCAGCGTGCGCAAGTTACGTAGTTTTAGCAGCAAGAAGAGCGAGGAAATTCCCAATACTAAGAACGATACAAGCACGGAGGCCAGAATAATATCTCCTGCGTACTCCGGGGCGGCATTTCGCCACGCCCGCGGCAACATGCGAGGCCACAGCAGCGGCAGACACGCCAGTAGAGCCGTGAGACAGCATACGGTATGCCAGAACTGCTGGCGAATGATGAGCGTTTTTTTCATGGGATCGGGCAGGGGAATTCGTTGGCATACGCTGGAAGGTAACGTGCAGGGACGACTTGCAGTTTGCTCGGCAAGCCCTGTGCCCGTACCAAAACCAGTGCTTTGCGTGCACTCCCCTTCATGACCTCCCCCACCATATCAAAAATGCATTTCATTAGCAAGACAATTGCACTTACGACTGACGACGGTGGCAGACAGGGGCTGCCCATGTACGATTTTCGATGTACAATGTAGCAAAGCCGGGGACACAGCTCCGCAAAATTCAAAACCTTTCTAACCAACAACCATCCATGATTTCACCCACCGCTTGCCTCAAGCTTGCCCCACGAGCTTTGCTTCGGAGTCGCCTCACGACTCTTGCCACAAACTCGCCCCACGAGTTTTCGCCCCTGCGGGGCAAAAGCTGCGCTTTTGGCCAAACTGTCTTACGCCGTCGGCAGTTTTCACCCCTGTGGGCTGGCTAATCGGTCTTCCAGCTGTCGGCCGCTTTTGCGTAGCCCGCGCCCCCGGCGTGCTAGCTTTCCAAATCGTACATCGTACATCATACATCGTAAATAAGCAGCCGCCTCGCGGCTGCTTTGTGCTTGACAAACAGGGTGTGGAAGCATATAGTTCGCGCGTATGAGCGCGAGCGCAAAAAGTTACAAGGAGAGCATCTTTCTGCCGGATACCACGTTCCCGATGCGTGGAGATCTGACGCAGAGGGAACCGCAACGTCTGAAAAAGTGGGAAGAAGGTCGGTTATACTCGCGCATTATAGAGCGTAGGAAGAAGCAGGGAGCGCCAAGTTTTGTGCTGCACGACGGGCCCCCTTTTGCGAACGGGGACGTGCACATGGGCACCGCGCTCAATAAGGTGCTCAAGGATTTGGTGGTGAAGAGTAAAACAATGGCGGGGTACTACGCGCCCTTTGTGCCGGGCTGGGATTGTCATGGCCTGCCCATTGAGGCGAAGGTGGTGAAGGAGACGCAGGGATTGGATCCCGCGGAGATTCGCCGCCGGTGTGCCGAATTTGCGAGAACATATATTGACCAGCAGCGCGCCTCCTTCCGTCGACTCGGTGTGTTTGGGGATTGGGAGAATCCGTACATTACCATGGATCCGGCATACGAGGCGTGGATATTGCGCGTATTTGCGAAACTGGTGGAAGCAGGGGCTGTCTATCAGTCCATGCGTCCGGTGCAGTGGAGCTACGCGCACCACACGGCACTGGCGGAGGCTGAGGTGGAGTACCAGGAGGACACCTCCACTGCCATCTATGTGGCTTTCCCCATGCCGGAACCGGTGCATGGACACGCCTGCAGGCTCGTCATTTGGACCACCACGCCTTGGACTCTGCCGAGCAACTTGGGCATCGCGCTGCACCCTGACAGCGTCTATGTGGTGCAGAAGTTCCGCAAGGGCGATGCGGAGGAGACGTACCTTTTGGCACGGGATTTGGTGGAGACATTCTGTGCGAAATGTGAGCTTGAGCCCGGGGAAGTGTTGGCGGAATTGGCAGGGCGTGAGCTTGAGGGCAAGAAGGCGAAGCATCCATTTTTGGATCGCGATTCGCTCATCATGATGGGGCAATTTGTGACCATGGACACCGGAACGGGTGCGGTGCATATAGCCCCCGGGCATGGTGCAGATGACTACAACGTAGGCATGCAGTATGGACTGCCGGTCCTCTCTCCTGTGGATGACGATGGACATTACACCGCAGAGTGTGGTGTGCCGGATCTGGTTGGCAAGCATGTGTTTGACAGCAATGAGGATGTCATCCAAATGCTCGTGGAGCGTGGATTGCTGCTCGGCCGAGAGGAGTTTACACACCAATATCCGCACTGCTGGCGCTCCAAGACGCCCATCATTTTCCGTGCTGTGAAGCAATTTTTCATCAGCATGGAGAAGCTTCGTCCCTTGGCTTTGGAGCAGATCGACCACACCCAGTGGGTGCCCGCATGGGGGCGCAACCGCATCCATAGCACCGTAGAAGCGCGACCGGACTGGTGCATCTCGCGTCAGCGTACGTGGGGAGTTCCTCTTCCGGTGTTTTACACGGCCAGTGATGAACCTGTGCTGCAGGCGGATATCGTTCGCCGTGTGGCGGATTTAGTGGAGCAGCACGGCACCAACATTTGGTTTGAACTGAGTGATGCAGAGCTCTGCGAGAGGTTGGGATTGCCCACTGATTTGCGTAAGGGGAAGGATACGCTGGATGTGTGGATTGATTCCGGTTGTTCTCATGTGGCGGTGCTGGAGCATCGAGATGGGTTGCAAGCTCCCTGCGATGTGTATCTGGAAGCCACGGATCAGCATCGTGGATGGTTTCAAAGTTCGCTGATGCTTTCCTGCGCTTGGCGCGGGACGGCGCCGTACAAGCAGGTGCTCACGCATGCCTTTGTGGTAAATCAGGATCGCTCGAAACTCTCGAAAAGTGCACAGGAAGGCTACCAGAAGCCGACCAACGCTAAGTATTTCTATGAAAAATACGGTGCGGATATCGTGCGTTTGTGGGTGAGCAGCGTGGATTGGCAGAATGAGGTGCCGTTTGGCGAGGATTTGTTCAAGCAGATCACGGAGCCCTATCGCCGTCTGCGCAACACGTTGCGCATTTTGCTGGCCAACCTGAAAGGGTATAGCGGTAGTCGTCCCGCACAGCTCGATCCGCTGGATGCGTGGATTTTAGAGCGGTTGAATGTGCTGATTCGTGAGGTGCGTACGGCGTACGAAGGGTATGAGTTCCGTAAGGTATTCTCAGCGATTAACCAATTCTGCACCGGGGAGCTTTCCTCGCTCTACATTGACATCACGAAAGACAGCCTGTATTGCGATGCACAGGATTCTCCGCATCGACTGAGTAAGCAGTTTGCAATTTCGCGAATTTTTGATGCCTTGGTGAAACTGCTTGCTCCGATCTTGGCCTACACCTGCGATGAAGCGTGGGAGCATGCCGGACACAGCGATTCTGTGCACGAGCAGGATTTTCCGGAGCCCGACCCTGCATTTGATGCCGGGCTCACTCCGACTTTTGCGCGTTTGCAGCAGATCCGCAGTGTCATCCAGGTGGCTATTGAGGCGCAGATTAAAGCCAAAGGTTTCAACAAGAACAACGAGGCGGTAGTGCACCTCGTCGTGCCGGAGGAAGAGGATTCGGCCGTACTTGCATTGCTTCGGAATGCTGACTTTGCCAAGGAATTCTTCATCGTTTCTGAATTGCAGGTGAGCATAGGCGATCAGCTGACTGCTACTGCGCAAAAGAGTTTGCACGCTATGTGCCCGCGCTGCCGCCGCTATGAGCCGGCGGTAAATGATGAGGGCTTGTGCGGGCGCTGCGCCGCAATCATGGCCTGAGTAACTCTCTACAGAATGATGACACCATGAGCACGTCGAAGCAAGTCGCAAAACCAGAGAGAATAGGGGCGAGACTGGCACTATGCGTGTTGGGACTCTATCTGCTGGATCAGGTAACTAAGTGGTACATTGTGTTCCACTTTACGCCGCCGCACGAGCTCTCGAACATGGTGACAGACCGTGTGCCGGTGCTGGTAGATAATGGGCTGGTGCATTTCGACATTATCCGCATTCACAACACCGGCGTAGCCTTTGGTATGGCGAATGGTGAGGCTTGGGCTCCCTTCGTCTTTTTCGGGGTGCAGGTATTGGCTCTGGTGGGGCTCTGTCTGCTGTTTCGCCGTGGCTTTTTCAATACTCGGCTGCTCAAGGCAGCATGGGTGTTTGTGATGGCGGGTGTGTTGGGGAACATGACGGACCGTTTGCTGCAGGGCTTTTTCATACACGGGGCAGATTGCATGAGTTTTTGGGAAAAACTGACCAGTGGGTACGTGGTGGATTTTTTGGATTTCTCTTTCCCTTGGTTGGTTACGGAAGATTTTCCGCTGGGTTACCACTGGCCCAGCTTCAATGTGGCAGACTCTTGCGTGTGCATTGCCACCGGACTCTTCATCATTTCCGCCTTTTTTTTCGAAACCGACTCTACCGCAGAATCAAGTACCGATTCCCCGTCCGTCTGATCATGCAGATGAAATACAGCTTCATACCAGCACTGCTATCGATAGTCTTCGCTATGCCGGTGCAAGCGGGGTTTCTGCAGCCGGTGCAGGTGGTGCAGCTCGCGTATGGACAGAAACAGGCGAGGGTAATCTTTGAGGCCGATAGCTCCATCATTCGGTCACGTAGTTTGTGCGATTGCACGAAGGTGAGTCATAGCGGCACCACGCTCATTGCGGTGGTGGATGTGAGCGGCTTTGCGCTGAGTACTCAGAAACAGCTGGAGGCTACAACGGCAGATGGCAAGGTCACACGCCTCACGATGGATATACGTGTGCCGCAGGCGGTGGAATTCAGTGCACGCAGCCTGATTTGGAAGGTGGGCGGTCCGACTGAATCCAAAACACTGAGGGTGCGCATACCGAAAGGTTCGCCAGTACGAACGCTCACCAAAGCTGACATTTCCGGCGATGCCTTCACCTACACCACCGATACCGTCACGTCTGGTGAGGAGTACAGCGTAAGCATCATTCCGCGCAGCACGCAGAAACCTGTCCTGAACCGCCTCATCATCCGCACGGACAGCAGCGATGTGCGTTATGCCGGGTATATTATCTATCTTTCCATACAACCTTGACTCTCTCCCATGGATAAACTAATTGTCGAAGGCGGATATAAGCTAAAGGGGACTGTAAATATAAGTGGCTCAAAAAATGCCTCGCTTCCTATACTCGCTGCCGCTTTGTTAACCGATGAGCCTGTGCGTATCTCACGCGTGCCGGATGTATCTGACACGAACTACATGATTCAAATCCTCAGTCAGCTGGGCGCGTCGGTGGAACGCTCCAGCGGTACAGTTCGCATTGATTCGCCGGACGGTATCAGTTCCAGCGCTAGCTATGAGCAAGTGCGCAAGATGCGCGCCTCCATTTGCTTGCTGGGGCCAATGATGGCGCGCATGAAGAGGTGCACACTGCCGCTACCGGGTGGGTGCGTGATAGGCGACAGACCGGTGGATCTGCACGTGCGGGCGATTCAAGCGCTGGGGGCGCGCGTACGCATTAAGAGCGGGAATTTGGTGATGGAGGCCCCCAATGGTCTGGTGGGTGCAACGGTGGATATGCGTGGCGACAACGGTCCTACAGTGCTGGGCACAGACAATTTGATGATGGCCGCAGTACTGGCGCGAGGGACGACAGTCATTGAATCTGCCGCGCGTGAGCCCGAGGTGGTGGATCTGGCTAATTTCCTCAATAAGATGGGCGCGCAGATCGAGGGAGCGGGGTCGCGCACCATCACAATCCACGGCGTGGAGCAGTTGCATGGATGCGAGCACACGGTCATACCGGATCGCATTGAAGCGGGCACCTTCATGGTAGCAGGTGCGCTTATTAGCGAGGGTGTTACCATTAACCGCATTTGCCGCGATCACGTGCAGGCTGTGGCGGACATGCTCTCTGAGTGCGGACATACGGTGAGGTTCAGCAGCAATGGCGCCTCCGTGTACGTTGCTCCGGGGGTGCAGCCGAAAGGGGGAAAAATTACCACCAGCCCCTACCCGGGATTCCCCACGGACATGCAGGCGCAGATGACGGCGCTCTTTTCCGTGACGCCCGGCATCAGTGTCGTAAGAGATACGATTTTCCCACAGCGCTTCATGCATTGTTCTGAACTCAAGCGCATGGGCGCCAATATTAAGATGGACAATGGAACTGCCGTTATTACCGGCACAGAACGGCTTTCCGGCGCGCCGGTGATGGCTAGTGATCTGCGCGCGAGCGCGGCTCTTGTTCTAGCCGCTCTGGCTGCGGAAGGGGTGACGGAAATTCATCGCCTCTACCACATTGACCGTGGCTATGAAATGCTGGACGATAAACTGATGGGACTGGGAGCACATGTGAGCCGAGTGCCGGATTTGAAGGCGGTGGAGGAGAGTTGAGGAGAAATATGATTTAATTCATTTACGATGTATGATTTGCAAATAATGCGAAGCAGAGCTGCGGGCGGCGAGTAGACAGCGCATGCGCGAAGTCCATCCGCCCCCGCGCAACGCGCGCGAACTTTGCAAATCGTACATCGAAAATCGCACATCGTACATGAGCATCTGCCTCGCAGCTGCTTGGGGTCGTCGTGCGTGTTGTACATAGGCAAACGCATTTTTAATGCGTTTGCCCTGTGTTTCCCCATGCGTTCGCCTCGAGTTCGAATAGCCTTCAGGTTTGACAGTTCGAGGTTATGACGGTAAACGAGAATTATGTTTCTCCGTTTTCCATAATTCATGCACTGAAGTGACAGGAAGCTTCATCTGAGGCGTTCTGAGGAAGAACGACGCGATTGCGGATTGAGTTCACATGATTCGCGCCACTAGTGTCAGGGCGTGTTGGGAGCAATTGATAAAATTAAGACTCAGTTGTCTCCCTTCTTCTTAGTTGTCTCCTTTCTTAGTTTCTCCAACTGTGTCCTTAGTTTGAAAATTCTCCTTCCGTCGTTGACGAAGCTCGTAGCAACACTTATGTATGAGGCCTCTCCTGGTAATAGGGCATTTATTGATTTTGCCACACCCTGCAGTTTTTTTCCGATCATTTCGAAACGCTTTTGGTCACCATCCCTCACTGCCTCAGCTCCTTGCTGAAGGTATAAGGTCCAATTTTTTCCGATTTTTTCCATCCTCCCGTAATCATTCTCGATGCTTCCATTGCTAGATGGTGGAGAAAAAGAGACATATCGCTCTTGTGCTTGAAGTAAAAGAGCTATCCGGTCTTGTAAATCAAGAACCTTGTTCCGTGCTTGTTGAATTGAGAAAGCCTTCATTCTCTTGGCACTTTCAGCAGCCCGTTTGGCTTCTGTTTCTGCTTGTTTGGCGTCCATTTCTGCTTGTTCGGCTTTTTTTCGCTCTTCCTCCTCTCTTTCAAGCTGCTTTTCTCGCTCCAGTAAAGCCATCTCACTTTCTCGTCTTTCTTTCTCTTCCTTTATCCGAGCTTCTCTTTCTTCCTCCTGAGCTTTTCTTTCTTCTTCCAAACGCTCCCGCCGTTCTTGGGCGGCGCGTTGCCTCTTTTCTTCTTTTTTCGCAGTGATTGCTTTCCTCAACTCCTGACTAGCCTCTTTCAGGGCATCTACCTCTCCCGCGAGCGTCTCGCGCTTCTTGTCTTCCGCCTTATAAGTTGCTTGAGTGTTGACCAATTCCTGCTTGGCCAACTTGAGTTCGTTACGGATTCTTCTCAGCTCCGTACCTGCATCGGAACTTTTCAAGTATATCCAGCCTCCCCAAAGCAGGGTCAGCACCGCCAGAGTTCTAATTAGAATGTCCATATTGAATGTGGTATGTTAGATTCTATCAAGTTCCGTTTTCAGTTGCTCTTGTTGTCTTTCCAGTCTGGATTTTTCGGAATTCAGCTGGCGGATACCTATGGTATTCATCTTGGCTTTGATATCGGAAATTCTTTTCCGGGTGTTTTCAATCTTCCTCTGCGTGTTTTCAATGGAAGCTTCGGTGTTTGATTTTACGGAGTAGTAGTATCTGCCGCCTATAATTGCAGCAATAATGACGACGACGAGGCCGATATTAATGTATTTGTTCATATGGGATCAGGGGTTGGTGGAAGTTTCGGGATTGGCAGGGGCATCCAATTCTTCGGATTGCCGAAGCAGGAGTTGGCGGGAGTTGACGGCCTTCAAAAGGCTATCGGCCGCTTCAACAACCCTTCCAGCTTGATCGAAATATAACAGGGTGTTTCCTGTCAGAACATCTGCGGAGTCGGCGAGTTCGCGCACTTGCTCCTGCAGCCGGTGTACCTTGTCCGTCTCTCCTCGAGCAGCGGCGTTAAGCAAAGATTGCACGGTCTCTCTCCATTTTGCATGGATGCGCCGCAGTTTCTCCTGATATTCATCATTGAGAGCTTCCAGACTGGGTGAGGTCCTGTACGCGCGCAGAGCATGGCGTGATTCGGAAATCTTGCGCAGCAGCATCCTATTTTCACGAAAGAGCGCGTGCCGAATCTTAGCGCGTTCAAGTTCCGACAGGGCAGATCCATTCCCTTCCCGCAAATCGTCCTCATAGAACGCTGTCTCCCGAGGATCGTTTGTTTCCGCTGAGCCCCCCTTTTTCAACACGAGCTGTTTTCTGAGCGTACGCAGCTCACTTTTGAGACCGAGCTTCATCTCGCGCAGCTCTGTGAGCATGGCTCTATCTTCCTCATACGCATCCTTCTCTTCTGCCAACCGAGCGGCAGAGTCTTGCAACTGCAACTCTATTCTGCGCAGAGCCCTCTCCGAAAGCAAACAGAACACGAACATACAGAGGACCCAGACAACGGCCAAACCGGTTGCTACTCTCAAAGCTGTACGAATCTTTTCCCTCATGCGTTTACTCCTCCTCGAGCAGAGAGCCCAGCTCGGTTACTTTGTCTTCCAATCTGTCGATTTCGAGCAAGAGCTCCTGCGTGTTCACAGAGGAACGTCTATTATCGACCCTGACAGCTTCACGTTCTACCCTCTTGATCCGCGCGTTTACTTGATCAGATTTCCTATCCAAGCGCTCGGCACGTTGACAATAGCCTGCACCCACACACACCGAAGCCACCAGTACAACCGCCATGGCGATGTCTGTAACTAATTCCAGGTGAATCTCTTTTTTTAGCGATGGCATGACATGCAGAAAAGCTCATGAGTTGGGTACACCCCCAACCAAGCAGCAGTCTATCTCTTTTTGAAAGAGATGTACACCTACTCTATTCACAGAAGATTCATATTTAACGAGATATAATGAAATAGACCGCCGTAAAATAGACTTGCTGCAAAGCATTTATCGCATGATTCATGTTCCTAACTCGCCTATCATGAAGAATCATTTTCTTTTTTTATTGACATCTCTTTCAAAAAGAGATGTACACGACAAGAAGATTCTTAATGTATTAAAAATAAAGCAAAAAGGAGAATATAAATCAAGAGAAACCTATCCATTTTCTATCACAAAGTATTGGATGGAAAAACAGGGAGGGGTATGAAGATTTGTATTGCCAAAACGGGTAGAGCAGTGTAGAATGTGCCGCCTTTCGGAAGGGAGGCAAGAAGAACACAAAGAGATACTATGGACCCCCAAACATTATTCTGGTTGGTACCTGCCGCATCATTGATTGCACTGTTGTTCGCAGCGATATTTTTCTTCAACATGAAGAAAGCAGATGAAGGCACGGATAGAATGAAAGAGATAGCGGGCTATGTGCGCGAAGGCGCCATGGCTTACCTGAAACAGCAGTACAAAGTGGTGGCGATTTTCTTCGTCATCATTGCGGTGGTGTTTGGGGTGATGGCCTACTTCGGGCTGCAGAACAACATCGTGCCGGTCGCGTTCCTGACGGGCGGCATTTTCTCGGGCCTTGCGGGGTTCATTGGTATGAAAACGGCCACATACGCCTCCGGGCGCGTGGCTGAGGCGTGCCGCGACGAGCACGATGGATTGAATCGCGGACTGAAGCTCGCTTTCCGTTCCGGCGCCGTGCTGGGACTCACCGTGGTAGGCTTCGGATTGTTGGATATTTCGGCGTGGTATCTCATCTTGGACAACACAGGCCTTGTGCAGGGAGAAGGAGTGAGCAAGTTGGTGGAGATTACCACGATTATGCTGACCTTCGGTATGGGCGCATCACTGCAGGCGCTCTTTGCACGCGTGGGCGGCGGCATCTACACGAAGGCGGCAGATGTGGGCGCAGACCTGGTAGGCAAGACCGAGTTCCACTTCAATGAGGACGATCCCCGCAACCCCGCCACCATTGCCGACAACGTGGGCGACAACGTGGGCGATGTGGCAGGCATGGGCGCGGATTTGTACGAGTCTTACGCCGGGTCGATTTTGGCTTCCGCAGCGTTGGGGGCGGCGGCTGTGGCCTCTGCTCACGGTACAGCTGAGCAAGGGTTGCAGATGGTCATGGCGCCCATGATTATCGGTGCCGTGGGAGCCATCCTTTCCGTGCTGGGCATCTTCATTGTGCGCACGAAGCAAGGTGCGACGCAGAGTCAGCTGATGGCGGCGCTCAACCGCGGCATCAACTTCTCGGGCGTGTTGATTGCGCTCGCCGCTGCCGGGGTTCTCTACTTGTTGGGTATTGAAAACTGGCTCGGTCTGTGGGGCTCGATTGTGATTGGCCTGGTGGTGGGCATTCTGATTGGTAAGGTGACAGAGTATTACACCTCTTTCGAGTACAAACCCGTTAAGTTCATCGCGGAAAACGCTACGACGGGTCCCGCCACCGTCATCATTTCCGGTATCGGTGTGGGCATGATTTCTACCTGCTGGCCGGTGATTTTCATCGTGCTGGGTACCATTGGAGCGTATCTGTGCGCAGCCGGCGGTCTTGAGTTCTCCTCCGCCAATCTGAGCATGGGGTTGTACGGCATCGGCATCGCCGCAGTCGGTATGCTTTCTACGCTCGGCCTCACGCTGGCGACGGACGCTTACGGACCTATCTCTGACAACGCCGGCGGCAATGCCGAAATGAGCGGACTGGGCGAGAGCGTGCGCTCGCGCACGGATGCCCTGGATGCCCTCGGCAACACAACGGCGGCTACCGGCAAGGGATTCGCGATCGGCTCTGCCGCTCTCACGGCTCTGGCGCTGCTCGCTTCCTACATCGAGGAGCTCAAGATTGCCGCCGGTCGTTTGGGCGATGCGGACATCACGCTGAGTCTCTTCAGTGGTCCTGTCGGCAAGGGCGCGGAAGTTGCCACTTGGGATATCGCTACTTTCATGAGCAAGTTTGAGGTGACGCTGATGAATCCGAAGGTGCTGCTGGGTATCTTCATCGGCGCCATGCTTTCCTTCCTTTTCTGCGGACTCACGATGAATGCTGTGGGACGCGCCGCAAAGCGCATGGTGGAGGAAGTGCGCAGCCAGCTTGCCGACAAGGATGTGCTGGAGGGACGCAAGAAAGCGGATTACGCGCGTTGCGTAGGTATTTCCACACAGGGCGCCCAGCGCGAGATGATCATCCCCTCGCTCATTGCCGTGGTGGTGCCGATTCTCACGGGCTTGTTCATGGGTGTGGCCGGTGTCTTCGGCTTGCTGGCAGGCGGTCTTGCCGGGGGTTTTGTACTGGCCGTGTTCATGGCGAATTCCGGCGGTGCGTGGGACAATGCTAAGAAGTTCATTGAAACCGGTGATGCCCCCTTCTGCGGCAAGCACACGCCGATACACGATGCGTCCGTCGTGGGTGATACGGTCGGCGATCCTTTCAAGGACACCTCCGGTCCCTCGCTCAACATTCTCATCAAGCTCATGAGCATGGTGAGTATCGTTACGGCCGGGTTGAACATTGTGTTCTCCCTGCTGTGAGAACAGCGCCAATTTCTTTGCAGAAGGGGTGGCCATAAGGTCGCCCCTTTTTGCAACTTTAAACAGAGAAAATGCTTTTATTGGCTTATATCCACATTTATACATATCATAGATTATCATAACAAGCAGGCATCGTGATGATGGATTTAGAGGAATCTCCGCACACGTTAGTGATCCGAAAAAAATCTGCACAACGCGCACGTTATCAATACATCGTAAACTGGCAACTGCATTTTCTAATGCAGTTGCTCTGGGATCTTTAGTTGACAAGCAGAGAATTCTCACGGTGGTACATGCCCTCCATCGCGATGTAGCGAGTGCGCAGCAGCTCAGCAGAGCGGTGACCCATTTCGAGCTGCAGCTCGGCGTAGTTGCGAAAGGTGGCGAGGTGGTGTGTGGCGAAAGTGTGGCGCAGGACATCCGGTTGCCATGCGGTAAAGCCGGCTTCGTGGTGCAGGAGGGTTTGGAGTCGTCTCCAGTTCGGTGGACAGATTCGTTCAGCATCAGGGCGGCGGATGCGCTGCAGGATGCGGGCTAATGGTGGGAAGATGGTAACGTGGCGCGCGCCACCGGTCTTGCTGTGGCGCGGTGCGATAAGAATCCTGCCGTTTTCAAGCCGCACGTCGCCCCAGCACAGCCGCTCCACTTCGTTGGGGCGAACTCCGGCGTAGAGCATGATAGCCAGCGGAGCGAGACAAGAGCCGCCATTGAATGTCTCGGCGGTGTGCATCAAACGTGTGAGTTCCTCTTTGCTGAGGATGCTGATGCTCTTTTCTCGGATATGAGGCACAGGGATGCTGCGTATCGGGTTTTCGGAGCACCAACCGCGACGTTTGGCTGTGCTGAATACACTGCTGAGCGCCACGCGTGCCTTTTTGCGTTGGCTTGGTGTGGTATATGCCCTCTCCAGCCATGCGGCGCATTCCTCGCTGCGTATGCTGCGTACACGTCGCAACTTCACCTGCGGACACTCGCGCATCAGTCGTCTCATCGCTTGCCGAAAGTCACTCTGCGTGCGCGCCCGCCTCTCCCTTTTTTCCTCCGCTGCTGCTTCTACCGCCTGTGCAAAACTCACCGTTCGCCGGTTGCGTTTCATTTCCTGCTCTCCCAGCTCTAGGCAGCGTTCCGCTCGCCGCAATTTGCCTCCTCCTCGCTTCAGCCCCTCTTGCACAAAGTGCATCACTTCATGCGCTTGTACTTTGATGGATCTCATCATGATAATGAGCGCTCGCTCTTCCTCAGTTATGTTCTTGCTTTCTTCTTTCATTTGTTCTCCTTTTTCTTTTGCTCTGCGTTTTTCAAATACGCATGTCAACACTTATTTTTCTCGCAATGAAAGATTTTTCTCCATGATAGAAATTGGCATCCAAGATGTTTCATGCTTGCTTCGTATGATTCCATGGTGAAAATTAGTTCTGCTGATGGTCAGCATCGATAATCGCATATCAATGATTTAGATAAGATTTTCCACGTATTTGAAATACGTACACTCTCGGCTGCACAGGAAAACATATACTCGCGACGAGTGTCTGTTTTGCTGACCACTTTTAAGTAACGATCTGTGAATTAAAACATTATTTCAATTATGAAACTACACCTACCTGTTGGATTGCGTGCCGCTCTACTTGCCGTTCTGCTGTGTTCTCCCATGGCCATGGGAAACGTCAAGGCCTATCAAGGCGTGAAGGAAGATGGCACCGGGGGAACGGAGGTGATACCTGATGAAGATGGCGTAATTGATTCCCTCAAAATCAACGAATGGGATTTTCCCGGAGATGTTGTCATTACGGTGGATGGAGAAACTACGGGAGGTGATGGAATAACCTCTCTGACATACCATGGCTTCACGGAAAATTGTCGTACAACAATCACCGTAGAATCCGGTGGGACGTTCACCTGTAAAATAGGTTCGACAATAGGAAATGCAACTGCTTATGGTTATTCTCGTCCAATTGAAAGTGAGACAATTTTCAACGTTTCCGGTGGAACAGTAAATCTCGGAGACATTGGAGTCGGTGTTGTGTCCGATGATGCTGCAAATGCTTGTTCATCTGTCACTTTCAATATTTCAGAAAAGGGACAGGTTCTTTCGTCTCGTAGCTCGATTGGGTGGATAAACGGTAATTCTTTCAACCATTCTGAGGTAACATTGAAACTAACCTCGGGAGGGAAGTTCAAAGTAGGGGATCCGGGACAAGGTAAACCAGGAGTAACAATTACTCAGGTGGACGACGAGAATTCTTCGAGTGTCTCGAATATATCGGTAGATGGTGAAGACTCCTCGGTAGAATTAGGTAATTCAGGCATTGGTAATGTCTCAGCATCAAACAGTACGAGTGTCGTGAATATTGACGTGACGCAGCATGGTAGTTTTAAACTATTGTCCGAAAAAGAGGGCAGCAAGGATAATTGGTCTTCCGGTAGTATAGGTACGGTGGATGCTTCTGATAGTCATTCCGATGTTTACATCACAGTTGCGGGAGAAGGATCCCTTTTTGAGATCACATCTAAGTGGCAGAAGATTGGTACGGTCTCGACCCGCGAGGACGGAGTTCATGATTTGGGGAGCTCAACGACAAAGATTGAGGTCAAAGAGGGTGGCGTATTTACTCACAAAATGGGAGATGTGGGGCTAAGCGCGAGTTCTGCTGCAATCCCGGAAGGAGGGTCCGCTGCCACAACTGAGTTGATGCTCACTGTGGACGGCGGCACATACAACATGGGATTCTGTGATGATGAGGCAGGTTCTCGTCTTGGCGGTGCTGGGATGAACGCAAGCTCTCAATATGGGAAGAACACAACGAAGATTGAAGTTCTGAACGAGGGACAGTTTAATTTCCAGGCAAAACATGGATATATCGGAGCGTCGTATAATAGCGGTTCGGATGTGACACTTGAGATATACCTCGATAAGAAAGGAGTATTTTCTTTCGGAAGGTATGAAGGTGACGGTGGCACATCTAACTTTGAAACTCACATCGGATGTACAGACGGGGGAAAGGTGAATTTCACGTTGGATGTGGGAGCCGACAGCCGGTTCGACTTCTCTCCGCAGAGTAATGGAAAGGAGGTTGAGCAAAGCATAGGTGCAGCCAAGTCATTCACTAACGAGGGTAGTACGACACCGGACACAGCAACTTCCATCGTGAATGTTTATCTGCATGATGGTGGAACGATGAACCTTGCACCGACAACCATCGAATCTCATGCAGCAATGCCAAATCTTGCCGGTATGGGAATTTCGCATGCTTGGGCTAGTTCATCCAGTCAGATTTCTAGTGCATCTGCCAATACCACCATCACCGTGGGAAACAAGGATCAGCAAACAGAGGCGAAGGACATGAGCGAGGATGCTGTCAGTACGTTTAATTTCGAAAGTGGAGATATAGGGCTTGCGTTGATCTCCGGCAGCGGGAACAGCAAGGTGGAAAATACGACAGCGATCACTGTAAATGAAGGAGGGCGATTCGAAATGACCGGTGGACGACTTGGTTATGTCTATGCCGTCTCAAACGGCGTAGGTACAGTCAATCAGACGCTATCTATAACGCTGAATGGTGGGGATATGACGATTACGGGAGGGAGCATTCTCGCTTCAGAAGGGGGACACACTGCGGGCATGAGTGAAAGGAGCGGTTTCATTGAGCTTTCCGGTGATTCGGTTCTCACCATCAGCAAAGGAGTGACGATTGGCAGCGATGTGGGTTTTGCCGTCACCATGCACGGTGGTACACTTGCCGGGGATGGCATCAGTGAGTTGACTGATAAAGTCGCTACCGTCACCATCGATACGGGGGACCAATTCAAAGGGGAGATCGGCCTAGGGGGTATCGGAGCAGAGAAGATCACGAGTATCAAGATCAATAGTGGCGATATAGCGATCGTTGGTATTGGGGAAGGGACTCTGACCCTGGGCGCGGAAGACATACTTACCGTTGGGGAGAATAGCGCCTGGGACGGGAAGGATGTTTCGGATGCCCCCGGTGGAAAGCAGGCTCTGCTTCAGTTCAAGATCGCAGAATCAGGCAGTCCGAGCGAGACGTGTACCGTGGACGTGGATGGAAAGGTTACCCTGAATTTCGACGGTCAATATTTGGCTACACAAAAAGGGAAAGATGGTACCGTCACCCTGAGGGTGTGGATCACGAATGGGAAGCTGGCAGGTGAGGGGGAAACATCTGCCGCTTGGGCAGAGGAGCATTTTGAAATCGGTACCGGCTGGGGTTTAGAGGTAAAAACCTACAATGCAGACCAGGGCATGCTCATATTGGAGGGACCGAGCACTGTGTGGGTTGCCACTGTGGATGGAGACGACGGGAACACCCACGCAGCAGCGAATGCGAGTGACCTTGGGAAGTATACGAAGGTGATCGTGGATGAAGGGACCACGTTCACGGCGGATGGAGACGCGACGATCAAGCAACTGGAGGGACAAAACGGAAGCAAGCTTGACCTGGTGAAGGGAGAAAGAATTGAGAGCGCCACGATCACACTGGAGAACGTCGATAAGGAGGGATCGCCTGGAACGGGTAACACTGTATTCGAAGGCTCCATCACCGTGGGGGAAGGCGTGAATCTGGGTAAGACGGGGAACGCGATCTTCACGGTGCAGGGAAATTTGCAAGCCGGGGGCAATGTGGATGTGGCTGCCGGTGAACTTGTGCTGGAGGGTGCCGACAACACGGTTGCGGGAGCGCTTAGCATGGAAGCGGAAGGGAAGTTGCAAGTGAAACAGGCGCTCACGCTTTCCGGGACAAGTCATTTAACAGCTGGCACCATCACCGGCACAGGCACCTTGACTGTGGCGAGGGGCGGGGAACTCAGCATCGAAGCCGGTTCTGGATGGTCTCTGGGAGTTTCCAATATCCATGTCGCGGGTACATTGTCACAAAAAAAAGGCCCGATTACTGCAGAGAATATCGTAGTGCAGGCTGGCGGCAACTACAACCTCATGGATGGTGCTATTTCTGCTTTGGGTGGTGCTGATGATGAGCCCGGGACGCTGGATTTGCAAGTGAGCGGCACCTTCACGATGAGCGATGGAACCATCGCCGAGAAAGGGAACGTAGTCATCGATGTGGGGCAAGACGGCACCTTCACGATGAGCGATGGAAATGTTGCCAAGGGCGGAAAAGCAGACATCACTATTGGGAAAGAAGGCGAGATGATTGTGGATAGTTACGGGGCGATAGGCACCGCCGGTGACACCGGGGATTCGGAAACAACCATTACCGTCAATGGTGGCTCTTTTGTGTTGGGCTCGGGAACGAACCAATCCTCGATAGGTAACGCCGGTTCCTTTGAGAGCCCCCACACAAGTTCCGTGGACATCACTGTGACAGACGGTGGGAGGTTTGCCATGGGCGGAAATGGGCAGATTGGAGTGATCAGTGGGGACGGAGATGAAGGGACAACGACCATCAATGTTAACGGCGGAACCTTCGATGTGAATGTCTCCGGAAATGGGATAGGCACAGTGCTGTCGGCGGGTCAGGAGGGGTTCAGGAGCGAGAGCCACGTGACAATTACAGTTTCCGGAGATGGAGCTTTCACTCTTTCTAAAGCGAACCCTGATGGACTTTCCGGAGGGATGATAGGCTATGCCCAACTGTCCTCTGGTGGTAAAGGCGAGGCTTTTGTGGAGACGAAACTCACTGTGGAGAACACAGGTTCCTTCACGATGTTTTCGGGGAACCTGGGTGGTAGAGAGACTGATTCTGATCTGCTTACGTCGGAGTTGACGATTGAGCTGCTCGATCAGGGTCAAATGCAGATCTCAGGTGGAAAAGTTGGCGAGGGAGCTACGTTGAATCTGAGCGATGAAGCGACCATGACGCAGACAGGAGGCGAGATTACCGGTGGCACGTTCACGCTGAACGATAATGCGACCCTGACGCAGAGCAACGGGACAATCAACGGCGGCTCCATCACATTGAGCGGCGGCGCGATAATGGCGCAAACTGGGGGAATGATTACCGGCGGCACATTTAAGCTGAGCGATCATGCGAGACTGACGCAGAGTAAGGCTGGGAAAATAGAAGGGAGTTCTTTTACACTGAGCGGCAGTGCAATCATGGAGCAGACAGGAGGCAAGATTGCCAAAGGCACGTTCACGCTCAGCGATGGCGCAAAACTGACGCAGAGCAACGGAACAATCGACGGCGGCTCCATCACACTGAGCGGCAGTGCGACCATGGAGCAGACCGGGGGCGAGGTTACCGGCGGCACGTTTAAGCTGAGCGATAAAGCGACCCTGACACAGAGTGGCGCCGGAACAATCAGCGGCAGCTCCATTACACTGAGCAGCGGCGCTCAGATGAATCAGAAGGGAAAGGCAGCGATTAAAGGCGCCTCCATCACATTGAGCGGGGAGGGCACGGGCTACACCCAGTCGGGTGGAAGTATTGGTGAAGGTGCGATATTCTCGTTAAAAGAAGGAGCGAAACTCGCCCTCAGCGGCGGGAGCATGGACAGCGTCTCCATCACATTGAGCGGCGCGACCATGACGCAGACAGGAGGCGAGATTATCGGCGGCACGTTGGAACTGAGCGGTGGTGCGACCCTGACGCAGAGCAACGCTGGGACAATCAATGGCACCACCGTCACATTGGGCGGGGAGGGCACTAGCTTTGCCCAAGAGGGAGGAAGTATCGGTGAAGGTGCGAAATTCTCGCTGAGCGGTAGTGCGACCATGAAGCAAGATGGAGGACAGATTACCGGCGGCAAGTTGGATCTGAGCGGCGGTGCGACCCTGACGCAGACTGGAGGACAGATTATCGGCGGCACGTTGGAGCTGAGCGATGGTGCAAGCTTGACGCAGAGCAATGCTGGGATAATCAACGGCAGCACCATCACATTGAGCGGGGAGGGCACTAGCTTTGCTCAAGAGGGTGAAAGTATCGGTGAAGGTGCGACATTCTCGCTGAGCGGCGGTGCGACCCTGACGCAGACTGGAGGACAGATTATCGGCGGCACGTTGGAGCTGAGCGATGGTGCAAGCTTGAAGCAGAGTGATGCCGGGATAATCAACGGCAGCACCATCACATTGAGCGGGGAGGGTACTAGCTTTGCCCAAGAGGGTGGAAGCATTGGTGAAGGTGCGAAATTCTCGCTGAGCGATAGTGCGACCATGAAGCAGACAGGAGGCCAGGTTACCGGAGGCACGTTGGAGCTGAGCGATGGTGCAAGCCTGACGCAGAGTGATGCCGGGACAATCAGCGGCAGCTCCATCACACTGAGTGGCAGCGCTAGCATGAGACAAGATGGAGGTCAGATTACCGGTGGCACGTTGGAGCTGAGTGGCGGCGCGACCCTGACGCAGAGCAACGCAGGGACAATCAATGGCACCACCGTCACATTGAGCGGGGAGGGCACTAGCTTTGCCCAAGAGGGTGGAAGTATCGGTAAAGGTGCGAAATTCTCGCTGAGCGGTGGCGCAAGTCTGACGCAGAGTGACGGGACAATCAACGGCAGCTCCATCACATTGAACGGAAGCGAGACCGTGATGGAGCAGACAGGAGGTGAGATTACTGGTGGCACGTTGGAACTGAGCGGTGGTGCGACCATGACGCAGAGTGGCGTTGGGACAATCGACGGCACCTCCGTCGCATTGAGTGGGGAGGGCACTAACTTCACCCAGTCGGGTGGAAGTATTGGTGAAGGTGCAACATTCACGCTGAGCGACGGTGCGACCCTCACCCTCAGCGGCGGAAGCATGAATGGCGCCGTCACCATGGAAGGGGAGGCAAGCAGCTACAACCTGGGCGATCAGGCTGCGAAAGGAAGTATCACCATGCAGGGTGGGAGCCTGACAAATGCCGGGAACTATGCGGGTAGCTTAGCCATCCAAACCGATGCTACATACACCGACTCGTTGGATCTAGGCGGAGTCGATGCTGCGCGCATCACCCAGGTCCAGATCGGAGCGTCCGAAACGGAACTGCGCAACTTGAAGAGCGGCAGCACGCTCACCTTCGAGGGAGAGGATAATAAGATGGTGGTGGGCGTGCAACACGTGTGCCGCGAAGGACAAACCGAACCGGTGGGAGGAACGATGGTGCAATTCCAGGAAGGAAAAGGGCAAATAGCCTTTGATGGGAATAGTGCGCTACGGTTGCACCTGGAGAGCGAGGTGCTGAAGGGTCTCGAAGGGCAGCTGGAAATC
>CANRJD010000019.1 GCA_947630815.1 uncultured Akkermansia sp.
TTTCTGAGGAAACAAATCAACCTTCCTTTTTTGTCTCCTCTTACCCTTCCTCAAAATTTTCTTGGGACGGATGTGGAAAAATGAGCTTGGTACAGAGATTTTTCTTGACGAGGTGATAAAAGCAGATATAATCCTGTCCCACGAAACCTTTTTCAACAGAAAGTTAAGCCATGTCCAGAATTTGTAACATCACCTTGGCCATTCCTCACAAAGGACGCCGTATTCACCGTTCCGGTCTTGCTAAAAAGAAGGGTGGTATCGGACGTCACGTGACCAAAACCGTGAATCGGACGGTATTCCCGAACTTGCAGGAGAAGCGAATTTGGGTGCCGGAGCTTAACGGCGGGCGTGGGGGCTACATTCGCATGAAGCTCTCTTGCAAGGCGTTGCGTTCCATTTCTAAGAACGGTGCATACGCTACGCTGAAAAAGGCAGGTATCCTTTATTAAGGGGGTACGAAAAAAATTGAACACGTGACTAGCTCGCGGTGTCCATACCCTAACGGAGGGGAGGAGTAAGTCTCCTCCCTGCAAACAAGAGAAAGTTTAGACACAGTCATGACTCGGCAAAAGACCCAGATCGCCCTGAGAATTAACGATGGAAATGAGAATCATCACCTTTGGAACAATCGCGGAGTTTGGTGGTGTCACGTGACTGTGCACAAGCCGGATGCCACGGCAGAGCGCCTGCGCTTCTCTCTACGCACGCGCGACATCAACAAGGCTCGCACACTGCGCGACCGTATTTTCGCAGATATCCAGCGTCACTTTGGCATTGCCGCCTGAGCGTATTTGAGGCGGGCGGATAGTTGGGTTCTCCTATTTATTTCTCCGGTGCGAGGCACACGGGGAAGCGGGGTACTCCATTGAGATCGGAGTGCAGCGTTGTGTTGTCAAATCCTGCTTGCTGCATGAGTTCGATAGCGCGCTCGCCTTGGTCGTGTCCCACCTCCAGGATCATGCAGGCGCCTGGTTCCATGTGGGACTTGGCTTGTGAGAGGAAGCGGCGGATGACTTCCATCCCATCCTCACCGCCGAAGAGGGCGGAGGCGGGGTCGTGGGTCACTTCTGTTTGTAGCTGTTCGTGCTCCGGCACGTAAGGCAAATTAGCAACGATCAGGTGGAATGTGGAAGGGGGGAGGATACGCGTATCTGCTTCATCAGTGGGATGCTGCCATGCAGAGAATAGATCTGAGCGGAAGGTGCGCACGCGTGCACCGAGGGAAGTGGCATTTTCCAGCGCCAAGCTGATAGCCGCCGGAGAAATGTCCGCCAGCACGACATCGGGTTTCATGGCCTGCAGCTCCAGTGCTAATGTGATGCCAATGACCCCCGAACCGCAACCCATGTCGAGAATGCGTGGATTCGGTATGGAGCGCGGGAAGATCCGCAGCGCGAGTTCCACGAGTTCTTCTGTTTCCGGCCGGGGAATGAGGGCGCGTGCATCGGAGCGGAAAGTGCGGCGGAAAAATTCTACCGAGCCGAGCAGGTGTTGCAGGGGTACGCCCCGACTGCGTTCCCGCAGCAGCTCGCGCAATTGGACCAGTTTCTCTTCTGGCACGACTTCTTCCATGTGCAGGTAAATCCACGTGCGGTCGGTACCCATCACATAGGCAATGAGAGCTTGCATAGAGGAGCGCGCCCCTTCTGCCCCATGAGCCTCCAGGTAAGCAGTTCCGGAATTCAGAATCTCTCGCAGTGTCTTCATGATGCGAGTTCGTCCATGCGTTCGGCCATTTCTTCGCGCTGCATGTGGGCGATGAGGTCATCGAGCGCGCCGGTAGTCATGACGATATCGAGGTTGTAGGCAGTGAATGAGATACGGTGGTCGGTAATGCGATTTTGCGGGAAGTTGTAAGTACGTATTTTCTCCTCGCGTCCGCCGGATCCGATGAGAGCGCGCCGTTTTTCCGAGTAACTGCGCTGAGCTTCCTTTTGCTTCATCTCAAAGAGACGAGCACGCAGTATCCGCATGCCTGTTTCCCGGTTTTTGAGCTGCGAGCGCTCCTTTTCACAGCGAACCATGATACCCGTCGGCAAGTGGAAAATTTGCACGGCAGATTCGGTCCGGTTTACGTGTTGTCCGCCGGCGCCTCCGGAGCGACAGGTCTCGATGCGCAGGTCCTCCGGGCGGATCTGCACGTCCACCTCTTCGGCTTCCGGCAGCACGGCAACGGTGGCAGTAGAGGTGTGGATGCGTCCCTGCGCCTCGGTGGCGGGAACGCGTTGCACACGGTGTACGCCACTTTCGTATTTCAAAAAACGAAAGACTTCCTCACCCGTCACGCGAACAGTCACTTCCTTGAAGCCTCCGATGTCGTTGGGGGAGGCATCCAACAGGTCGAAAGTCCAGCCGCGACTCTCAGCAAAACGCTGATACATGACCAGCAGATCGCCTACGAAGAGTGCAGCCTCATCTCCGCCGGTGCCGGCTCGCAGCTCCAGCAGCGCATCGCGATCTTCCAACTCGTCGCGCGGTAAAAGAGCGTACTGTACGTCTTCCTGCAGTTTCGCGGCGCGTGCTTGGAGGTCGGGCAACTCTGCCAGAGCCAGCTCAGCCAGTTCAGCATCACTTCCGGTGGAAAGAGTGGTATTTTCCTCAATTTGGGAGTTCAGCCGTTGCAACTCTTCCCAGCTGTCCAGCAGCTCTCGGGTGCGACGGTGCTCGCGCATTAACTCACCGGCGCGCACCTGATCCTGGAACAGGCTTGGGTCGCCAATAAGCTGTTCAAGCTCAGCCAGCCTCTCGCGCTTTCTTTCGATGAGCGAAGCGTATTCCATGACGCCGGCATTTTAGCACAGGAAACCTAGTGATGCAAGAGTTGCCCCACGGCCAACGCATTAGAAAATGCGTTGGCCATTTATGATTTACAATTTACGGTTTGGGAAATTCGCGCCCCTGCGCGCGAAAACGGTCGATGGCTGTAAGTCAGTTTTCACCTCTGCGGGGCAGTACAAGCCGTCCACCCCGCGCCGCTGCTGCTTCAGCTTTGCAATTCCCGCCGCTTTGTAACGACCTCCGCGCACGGCTTTTAAAATTCTCGCTCGAACCTGCTCAGCTTCCCCGCGCCGCAGGTGCGCTCACTTTGCAAACCGTACACCGCACCTCATACATAGGCGAAGCCGCCGCCGCTTCAGCTATGCAATTCCCGCCGCTTTGTAACGACCTCCGCGCTTGGTTCTCAAAATTCTCGCTCGCACCTGCTCAGCTTCCCCGCGCCTCAGGCGTGCTCACTTTGCAAATCGTACGTCGCACCTCATACATAGGCGAAGCCGCCGCCGCTTCAGCTATGCAATTCCCGCCGCTTTGTAACGACCTCCGCGCTTGGTTCTCAAAATTCTCGCTCGCATCTGCTCAGCTTCCCCGCGCCGCAGGTGCGCTCATTTTGCAAATCGTAAATCGTAAATCATAAATCATAAATGAGTTGCGTTTCATCACGCGCCGATAACTGCGTGTTGGGGTTGCTTTTTTCTTGGGATACGTGCGGGGGAAGGGGGAGCATGCCCTTTTTCCATTTCCATGCGCATACGTTGCATGCGGCGTTTCAGGATTTGAATACGGCGGCCGTCGTAGTCACGCAGCAGAGTGCGCAGTTCTTCCTCGCGGCGCGCACTCTCCTCCTCTCTGGCCGGATGCATGGTCACCAGCATAATGAGGCGCTCGCGCGTTTTTTGGGAGAAATCGGCCCGAGAAGTTAAGAAGCTCAACACGCCGATGGTGCGCTCACCCTCTTTGCTCGCTTCCTCGCTGCGTCCTGCGTTTTGCAAGGCGCGCGTGTAGCGATCACGCATGGCAAAGTAGAGCAGAATCGCCTCACTATCCCCCGGGGCAGCCGCTAGTAAATCCTGAGCATATTCCAGCGCGCGCATCATATCCCCCGGTTGTTGGTTGACAGGTGCTTGCTGTGCAGACATGCGCAGGTACACGCGACGCAATTCCTCGGAGTTTGGCTCGGCTTCCAGCATCTCATCCAACAGAGTAAGAGCCTGTTCTCCATTCGGCGCGAGAATCCGTTTGAGTCTGGTTGTGCGCGCAAGCGAGAGTAACTCCACCCTGCGCAACTGCGCCTTTTTATCGTTCGGCAATTCTTTTAACACTCGTCCCAGTAGCAGAGAAGCTCGCGTTAGCAGAACACCGCGCCCGGGCTGCGGGTGCGGGCACCTGAGCTGTTCCCCGCAGGGGCACGCCGCGCTGTGCCGTGCCACGAGCATCAGACTGTGTACCAGTTCCAACCTGCCCTGGGCATTAGTCTTATCCTTTTCCTCTTTCACCGTACTCAACAGCATTTTGTTGGCTTCCTGGCGGTGGGGGTGGGTGCCGTCCTGTCGCTCTTGGGAATAAAGAGCAGAGGCCAGCCCGTTGCAGGCCGTTATGCGATGGGCAGAATGGGGTGCAAGCTGGTTGATGGAACGACGATAATAGATTTCAGCAGTGTCATAATCACCGGTTTGCAGAGCGATGGAAGCAAGAATAAAGCAGGCTTCCGCCATTTTCTCAGAACCTTTTTTTGCCCCGGCTACGATCTGCTCATAATAGGGCATGAGATCTTGAATCAGTCGAGCATCCGCCCGCGAGGGAGGCAAAAATCCTTCATCCGCGCCGCCTTTGCCAACCATGCCGGAAAAAATGCGTTGCAGGGAGGCATCCGCTATTTGTGCATTGCGCTCGGCAAGCAAGCGCTGCTCATTTTCGCTGCGCCATGAAGCCCGCACGCGCACATAGCCCGTGATCATCGTGACGAACAGCAGGATCAGCAGCGCCGCCGCCGCATGACTCCACGCCGCTACGGCAGGCTTGCGGCGCATCCACATGATGTATCGGCGCAGGCAGCTGGCAGGGCGCGCCACCACAGGTTCGCCACGCAAAAAACGCCGTAAATCCTCCGCCATATCCGCCATGGTCGCGTATCGATCTTTGGGGTGGAAAGAGATGCTCTTGTTGATGATGGCGCCGAGCTCTCCGACATTTTTGAGCGGGGGCAGGGGATCTGAGCATATATGGCGCACCAGTTTGCCCGGTTCAGTTTCACGGAAAACAGGTTTACGAGTGATGAGCTCATAGAGCGTGAGCCCCAGGCTGTATTGATCCCCCGCAAAAGAATTTTCGCCGTGCAGCAGACGTTCCGGTGGCATATAGCGCAGCGTGCCGTCATGCGTCTGCGTCACTAGGGGAGCCTCTTCCCCGGCATTGAGCACCGTAGCCAATCCGAAGTCGCTCACGTGCACAACTCCTTCATCATCCAACAGCAGATTGCCCGGCTTCACGTCCCGGTGCAACACGCCATGTTCATGCGCGTATGCGAGGGCTTCTGCAGCTTGCAACCCCACCCGAGCAACGGCTTGTTCATGGGAGATATGGGGAAAAGCGCGGTGCAAATTCTCCGCGCGCAGTCCACGTCCGTGCACGAGACTCATCACGTAGTACCGCCATGGTCCCTCTTTCCCGGCGCCGAACACTTCGACGATATTTGTGTGGCGCAAGCCCGCGATGAGTTTAGACTCGTTTTCAAAGGCCTCGCTGTGCCTCGTATCAGAGCTCCATGACGGCGAGAGAATTTTGACTGCTACTTCCCGTTGCAAGCTCTGCTGCGTGGCTCGGAACACAGTTCCCATACCGCCGCTACCCAATTTTTCGCCGAGCTGGTAATCGCCTAGGTTTTTCGGGTAATCAAAAACGCTGCGTGCAGTGGTGCTGCTGCTGCTTTTGCCCAGATCCTCCATCTGGACAAGGGAAGGCAGCAGCTCCATGAGCTCACTTGCGTATTCGGGGTGCTCGGCAGCATAACTCTCTGGGGTTACCGAGTCTCCATGGCGGAGCATTTCGAGGAAATTTTCCGTGAGTTCGGCGACTATCTCTTCTCTATCGGGGGCCGAGGTTTCCATGGCGTAGCCGGGGATAAGATTCGGACCAATTTCAATCACAGGCGCTTTTCCACCTCGAGCAGGAGGTCACGAAAGCGTTTCAGTGCGCGGACGTAACGGATGCTGGACGTCTTCTGGGAAATTTCCAGCACGGCAGCACACTCCGCATTGCTCAATTCTTCAAAGTGACGGAGTTCCAGAATCTCGCGGTCAATTTTAGGGAGCAGCTGAAGCACGCGTCGTGTAGTGGCTTGACGCTCCAGTCGCTCCATGTGTGTGCGCGGACTGGAGATGGTGTCGGCAAATTGTGCCCATGCATCAGAATAATCACTGCGATCGGGGTCAGTCGGTGCAATTTCCACCTCTTTCATGGCATCGCGCTTGCCTGCAGCAAGATGCTTGCGTTCCATATCGGCCAATGTCTGCAGAGCGATGCGCCGCATTTTTACGTACACGGGTAACTCCCCTGGCTCACGTAGGAAGCTGACCCGTCGCCCGCACGCCAAGTAAGTTTCCTGCACCAAATCATCCACACCCATGCGTCGCTGCAAACTTTCCGGCATACGGGCCGCCAGCATGCGGGTAATACGTTCACAATGTTCCTGCCAGATCTCCGCCAGCCACAAGGAAGCGGGGACCTCAGAGGTGCTGTCGCTGCCTTGATTCATGATAAATTACTCAGTGGGTTTTTCCTCGCGCAAGTCGCGCGCCATGAGCTCTTGCAGGGCAAGCTGCGCAGGTTTGCCCTCGTAGAGTATCTCGTACATAGCATCTGTAATCGGCGTGCGAACGTCCAACTTGCGCGCAAGTTGGTACGTGGATAGTGTGTTGGGGATGCCTTCCACCACCTGGCCTACGCGCTGCTGGCACTCCGACGCCGGAATACCTTTGGCGATGAGTCTTCCGGCTGTGAGATTACGACTGTGTTCCGAATAGCAAGTGACCACGAGGTCTCCCATGCCGGAAAGTCCCATGAAGGTTTCCATACTGCCGCCGTGAGCCATGCCGAGGCGAGTCATTTCCGCCAGGCCGCGGGTGGCAAGTGCCGCGCGCGCGTTGTCGCCCAGTCCGAGTCCCGCGCATATGCCACTGGCCAGGGCAAAGACATTTTTTACGGCGCCGCCCAGCTGCATACTCACAATGTCGGTGCTTGTGTAGATGCGAAGGAAATGAGTGCTCATACGCTGTTGCACTGCGGTTGCCAATTCAATATCCTCGAATCCCACCAAGGTGAGGCTCGGCAGTTCCAGCACGATATCCTCCGCATGATTCGGTCCCGAAAGCACACCTACCGGCTGCGGCAGAGTGACGCTCAATATTTGACTCATCAGCAAGCAAGTGTCCTTCTCGATACCTTTTGTGCAGCTCACAATGACCGCATCATCGGCCAATTTCACTTTCGCTAGACTCTGCGCTACGCTGCGCATTACCACGCTGGGCACCACAACGATCACCAGATCTGCCCCGGCGACATCCTCCCACCGACTCGTCACTTGAACGTGTGGGGGCAGAGGTTTAGCGCCGGTCACACGGCAAAGGCTCAGTCGTGTCTCTCGGATAATGGCCGCTTCCTCTTCGCGATAAGTCCAGAGGACAACATCGCCGGGGTTGCAAGAAGCAGTGAGGGTGAGGGCTGTGCCCCACGCACCGCCACCGATGATGACTGTTTTCTTAAACGGAGCGTGCATATCATTTCTTTTTGGAAAAAGCTTTCGGCTCAGTACCGTTGGCGATGCGGCGCAGGTTCTCGCGGTGGCGGTAAATGACCAACAGAAGAATCAGAAAAAGCACCCCGGGGATCATCCACTCTGCCGGCTGTCGCACACCATCGTTCTGCCCGTAATAATAGCAGGATGCCGCGACCATAACCCCTCCGGCTATCAAACTGGAAAGCGATACATAGCGCGTAATCGCCATCATGACCAACCATGCTCCCACTGCCCACGCCGCCACCATTGGAAAAGCGCCTACCAGACATCCCGCCATCGTTGCCACTCCTTTGCCACCGCGAAATCCTAAAAAGCACGTGTATGTGTGCCCCAAAACCAGCGCTACTATTACTCCCAGAAGTAGCCCAACCTGCCCCGCGCTGTAATTTGCCACATCCCACCCTTGCAGTTGTAGAATGCCCAGCACAGGCAGGAAACCCTTCAAAAAGTCAAGGACAAACACGAGTACACCCCATTTGCGCCCCAAGGTGCGCGCAGCATTGGTGGCACCGATGTTGTGCGAGCCATGTTCGCGTAAATCAATGCCATTCATCCTCCCGGCCAGATACCCGAAAGGAACTGACCCAATGAGGTACGCTCCCGCGATGTACAGAATATTTTCTACCACGTTACCGAATTCTACCATAACCCGGTTCCCCTGGCAATGCCAAACAACAGAGCAGACGCATAAAAAATGAGTTGGCTATTTACAAAAATCGCCGACGGCTGTAAGTCAGTTTGGCCAAAAGCATAGCTTTTGCCCCGCAGGGGTGAGGAGTCGTGGGGCGACTCCGAAGCAACAGCCGTGGGGCGACTCCGAAGCAACCTGCTATTGGAGCGCCTGTTCGGCTAAGAGGAGGAGGTCACCCTTAGGCATGTGCAAGAGGGGAATTTTGGCCGTAGGAAAGGCAAATTCTATCATCTCAAGATCCTTGTTATCATGGATGCGGCTCACGACATCCTCACCATTGTTGGTGACAACAATTTCGCGGGCATGTCCTCCTTTAACGTCAGCGCCGTTGATGCGAAAGAAGGAAGACCAGCGCGGCATATAGTAGTAGCGGATCAACTCAGAGAGCTGGCGGTGGGCATAATCATTCAGTGGGGTGATGCTGGGACTCCACGTCGTAATCAGTCTCCGCAAGTTGCGCGTCATTTCCCCCTCCGTGCCAGCTTCACGTTTGGCGGCACCGTCTAGGAAAGTCCCAAGCAGGAAACACTCGTGCGTAGCCAGAATATCCGCAGTCAGCGGGAAAAGAGCCATGAATTCCGCACTTTTTTCCAAAAAATCTTTGCTGTTGTGTTCGGCCGCTTTACACTGTGACAAAAGATCGCGTGCTTTATCTGCCAGTACTTGACGGCACACATCGGCCAGATCATAACAGAAAGCGTTACTCTGCATCAATTTGCCATCCTTTTTTGCGGCAGCCAACATCAGACGCCCCGCTTCACGCACATCGTTCGGGTCGTAGAATACGTTGGGGTTGCTCCACGTAGAGACTTTGTTGGCATCGAGACTGGGGCGCGCGCAGAGAATGCTTTCCGGGCACCCTTCTCGCATGCCATCTGGTGAGTACACGCTGCGGGCAAGCAAGGAAAGAGCCTGCACTAAGTCGGGATCGGTGCTGCCGTATCGTGAGAGTACCGTACGTTTCAGGAACGCCCCGCGGTTGATGACATCGCGGTTATTGAGACGCTCAAAGAACAGTTCGTAATAAATGGGATTCGTCTCAATTCCTTCGGAGAGCAGACCGAATCCGGAGGCGCCGCCGGCATTACCTGAGGCCTTTTCTAAGATGCCAAATCCGCCGAAGAGACCTTGATTACCCCCAAAGTTAGCAAGTTCACACCATACGTAGGGGCGTCCTTGGTAGTTACGTGACAATTCATTGCTTTCCGAAAGCTTTTTTTCCAGAGCTAAGATGGCCGTGTGTTCGAGATCTGTGCCCTTCAGCAGCTCCTCTTTTGGGTTGCCGGCCCATGCTTGGATGAACCAAATAGATCCCGGCGAGGCCTTCTGCATGGCGGCTTGCACTCCCCTGGCGCATTTTTCTAAATCTGCCCCGTCGGAGTTTCCGCCTTCGTGAAAGAGGTCGCCAACAAAAGCTTTGGCCTTGATACCATAGACGTCCTCCAAATTCTTGTACCATGTTTTTGCCAATTCAGCATAGGCGGAAGAATCAGGGCGTATCACGGATGGGCGGTTGTACTCATCCAACCATTGCCCCTGCGGAAGGACGTCTTTTTGATACTGAGAATAGTCGTGAGGGACAAAGCCGACATAACCCTGCAGAACCGGCTCCATGCCTAGGTCACGGAGGCGGGTCACGATGGAGCGTCCGAGTTCGGCTTCACTCTCGATGAGTCCGGCTGACACGGGACCACCTTCGCCCTCCAAATTCCCCATGTTCCACCAAGCAGAGTAGCATGGATTGGCAATGAACGAGGAGATTGAGGACGCAGCTCCTATATCGTTCAAAAAACCTTGCCACACCTTTTCCAGGCCGGATGTAACTAACACGTAGCGGAAACCGTTTAACGCGAGACGGTCAATTTCATTCAACCAGCGTTCGCGACTCCAGTGCGCGCCTGTGTAGCTGAGCGCGCAGTAATTGAAGGCAAAGTTCATCGGCAGAGTGGCGGGTACTTCCACCGGCTTTTGAGGCGTCACAAATTGAGCGGCGGTTCGGTTGTCGCCGTTCCATGAGAGATGAACATGAGCCATGTTGCGCAGGTAATACCCGTATGCCCGCGCGCACTCGCGCACGTTCGCCGCGGTGATGAGAATGCCTCCTTCTCCTTGAGCGGAGATGACGGGAGTCTCCTTTGCTTCATCGACGCAGAAACTGACTCGGCCGGCGTATTCTGGGGTGACGCGACTCACCAGACCAATGAGCGCATTCGGAGATGTTGCGCTTGATGCGAGGAAAGTTTTTTCACTTGATGTGCTGGATGCGTCCTCAGCCATTACTGTTGTCAACGCTACAATACCGCATCCCACACTGCAGAGCAGGGAACCAATTTTCATGAAAAAAGGAAGGGGAAAATCAAAATTCAATTACTTCCAAGAACGAACGTTGGAAATGTTGTCCTCGTCATCGTTGATGTTTGTGCGGCCGTTTCCTCTACCATCTGGTCCTTGGGTGAAGATGTCGAAGTCGGGGTTGATACCTTTGCCTGTTTTGCCTTCGTCATTCGGTAGCTCATAGCCTTGGCGGTAACGATAGGGGTTCCCCCAAGGGTCTATAATCACATAGGCTTTCTTGCTGGATTTCCGACCGGTGACGCGAACTTTCTTTTTGACGGCTGGGATGCCGTTGATGGATTCACTCATGCCTTTGATATTGGCTAGCGGGATGATGGATTCGCAGTATGGCACTCGAGTTTCATTCGTCTGCTCATCCATATCTGGCTGACCATCACCATTGTCATCGCAGTACAGGGCCTTATAGAGGATGTTGGAACTCCACTCGTCACCATCGCCTGCGGGGATAACGTCGCCGAAATCCTGGCGGTAACTGTTCATGCCAACTTCCATCTGGGCGACTTGAAGCTCGGCTGTTTTATTCATCTGGCGATTATTGACCATACCGGAAGCCACCCATCCCATGGTACCCAGAATGGCCAAAATGGCCATCACCACAAATATCTCCACGAGCGTGAAACCGCCCGCATATCGCGTTGTCCTCTGCATGGCGCAACCTTACACGTTTTTAATGATTTCCATCATGGGCAAGAACATAGCCAGCACGATGCTGCCCACCACCAAGGCCAAGCACACAATCATGAGGGGCTCAAGCATGGCCGTCAGCGCCGTTACCGAGTTGTCCACCTCTTCATCATACACCTCGGCGACGCGCATCAGCATGTCCGGCAGGCGTCCGGTCTCCTCGCCCACATCGACCATGGATATCACCATTGGCGGGAATACAGGACTTGTTTGCATGGGGGTCACAATGGATTCACCCTCGCGTACGGCATCGTGTATCTTGGTGACGGAGTCGGAGACGATGACGTTGCCTGACGTATCGCGAGTGATGTCGAGGGCTTGCAAGATAGGCACACCGGAAGAAACGAGGGTGCCAAAGGTACGCGAGAAGCGAGCTACAGCATTCACTTGATTGAGGTGACCAAGCTTCGGGAGTTTGAGCAGCATGGCATCCACCACGCGTCCCCCTTTCGGGGTGCGACGCCATAGTACCACGAACACGATAAGCATGAATACAACGACTAATCCCACCGCCGCGTTAGGAACGTAAGGCACTACATCATCCGCCATACAGTTATCCGAGAAATTGAACACGAATCGCGAAAATGCCGGCAGCTCCATATTTTGTCCCTCGAACATCTCCTTGAACTTCGGCACAATGACCAACATCAAGAAAACGAGAATACCAACTGCAATTATCATAATAATTATAGGATATATCATGGCGGACACTACCTTGCCGCGCAGCTTGCCCGCCTTTTCTTCGTACTCAGCCAGACGTTTGAGCACCACTTCTAGCACACCGCCTACCTCACCTGCTTTCACCATGTTTACGAACAAGTGGTTGAACAGCTTCGGATAGGAGGAAAGTGCGTCCGAAAAGGTAGAACCGCCTTGCACAGCGTCCCCAAGCGCGCCCAGCGTAGCGCGCAGATTGTCATTGGGCTCTTGTTTATGGAGTACCTGCAAGCTTTGCAGCAAAGGGAGACCAGCATCAATCAGTGTGGCAAGCTGGCGCGTAAAAATCATCAGCTCTTTGCGCTTGATGCGACCGCCGGCTTTGCCTTTGCCGCCCTTCTTTTGCTGCTTGGAAGGGCCTTTTTTCTTGTCCTTGTCCGCTTTTGCAACCATGTTTTTAGAGGCGGCGGTTCCAGCCTCTTCACATTCACGCACCAGGAGACCCTGAGCACGCACCATTTCCATGGCCGCTATTTTGTTGTCGGCTTCAACAACTCCCGTGCTCTCGGCTCCGTTTTGATCTAGGGCTATATATTTAAACTTCGACATATTTTTCAGAGGGGGAAACTATTTTTATTTTGAGTGAAGGCTTGTTGATCAGGTGTATCGCAACACTTCTTCTATCGTGGTGTGTCCATCAAAAATGTTTTGAATGCCGTCCTCGCGAAGAGTGTGCATCCCAAGCTCAATAGCCTTTTGTTTCAGGGTAATGGAAGGCACATTTTGGGTGATGAGTTCGCGAATGGGCTCAGAGGCGTTCAGTAGCTCGTGAATTCCCTTACGACCCTTGTATCCAGTGTTGCCACACTTGTCGCAGCGCTCACCAGTGAAGAATTGCTGTTGAGCCAGCAAAGTGGGATTGATGCCGAGCTGGTTAAGCAGGCTACGCGAGGGCGTGTAGGGAATTTTACAATACGGACAAATAGTGCGTACCAGACGCTGAGCCAACACACCGAGCAAGGTTGCTGCGAGCAGGAAAGGCTGCACCCCCATATCGATAAAGCGTGTCACGGCGCCTGCCGCATCATTTGTGTGCAGTGTGGAGAGCACCAAGTGCCCCGTCAACGCTGCCTGAATAGCGATTTGCGCCGTATCTTGGTCGCGAATCTCACCTACGAGAATTCGATCCGGATCTTGGCGAAGGAAAGCACGCAGCACGCGCGGGAAGGTTACACCGATTCCCTCATTGATCGGTACCTGTATAATGCCGTCGATGTCGTATTCCACAGGATCCTCAGCAGTGAGAATTTTCGTGTCCTCAGTATTGATTTCTCGCAGGGCAGCGTAAAGGGTAGTGGTCTTGCCGGAGCCGGTGGGACCAGTTACCACGAAAATTCCGTTGGGCATGCTCACGGTGTCAAGAATGTACTCGTGGATAGCCGGGGAAAGGTTAAGGTTATTGAGATCCAGACTTACATTATTGCGATCCAACACACGCATCACCACCGATTCACCGTGCTGGGTGGGCAGAGAGTTCACACGCATATCCACGCTGTTGTCGCCCACGTGCATCATAATGCGTCCATCCTGCGGCACGCGGTGTTCAGCGATGTTCATCCCCGCCATTACCTTGACGCGCGAGATGATTGGGGCAGCAAGATGAATGGGGGGGGGCGCCATCTCGTAGAGCGCACCATCCACGCGGTAACGTATCTTAAACTCATGCTCGAAAGGTTCCAAATGGATATCGGATGCCTTTTCCTTGATTGCTTGAGTAATCACCAAGTTCACGAAACGAACGATAGGCACGGCATTTGCCTCTTCTGAGCCGTCTAAACTGCTCACGCTCATGTTGGCCAAGTCGTTCATCAGATCGCCCATGGCCGCTTCCGTTCCCCCGTAATATTCCGCGATGCGCGCCCGCACTTCATAGTCTGCCGCGACATATAGGTAGATATCTTTGCCGGTGATAATGCGCAAATCATCTACTGTCTGTGGGTTAAGTGGGTCTTCCAAGCATACGTAAAGCCCCTCGCCTTCGCGATATTCCACAGGCAATGCTCCGTGGAGTCGCGCCTGTGCAGCGGGAAGCATGTCGAGAACTTCCTGGGGCGGCACGAAGCCCTCTAGGGAGATGTACTGCGCGCCCACTTCGGTAGCGATGACACTCCAGAAGTCCTCCGGCGAGGAAATGATGCCGAAGTCCTGCAAGGTTTCCCAGAGTTCCTTGCCGCTGTTGGACATTTCTTCCACGACATCCTTAGAGAGCGTGGTGTCCATAAGACCCGCGTTGATAAAGACGTCCAATGCCAGTTGGGTATCCATATGTTCAGTTAGGTAGGGGTGGAGAAGAGGTTAGCTTGCGTCGCCGGTAGTTACATGGATGACCTCGTCGGCGGAGGTGCGCCCAGCCAGCACCTTGCGAATGCCATCTTCGCGCAGAGTTCGCATCCCCAGCTCACGGGCTCGTTTGCGCAGCTGAGCAGAAGAGAGATTGGAGTTGATTAATTCCCGCACATCGTCCGATATCTGGAAAATTTCGAAGATGCCCATTCGCCCTTTCATGCCTTTGCCTCGGCACTTCTCGCAGCCGCCAGGGTGAGGCACTTTGACGATACGATCCATCTCAATGCCCAGCAGTTGGGCCTGCTTTGGAGTGAGCCGCCCGTCCATCTTACAGTTATCACACAAACACCGGCAGAGGCGCTGTGCCATGATAGCACGTACTGCGGAGGCGATAAGGAAGCGATCCACTCCCATGTCGGCCAGACGAGCCACAGAAGAAGGAGCGTCGTTCGTGTGCAGGGTGGAGAGTACCAAGTGCCCGGTCATGGCGGCCTGAATGGCTATGCTTGCGGTTTCGCCATCGCGGATTTCGCCGACCATGATAATGTTGGGAGCTTGGCGGAGCATAGCGCGCAGAGCTGCAGCAAAGGTCATGCCGATGTCGGAGCGAATCATAACCTGGTTGATGCCGGGCATTTCGTATTCCACGGGGTCCTCAGCTGTGATGATTTTTTTATCCGGACGGTTTAGGTGATTCAGACAGGCGTAAAGCGTGGTGGTCTTGCCGGAGCCAGTGGGTCCGGTCACTAGAATAACACCATCAGGTAAGGTGACCAGCCGGTCAAAAGTTGCCTCGTCATCTGACAGAAAACCGAGCTGCGGTAAACCGAGTTGCAGGGCAGACTTATCCAAAATACGCATTACTACTGATTCGCCGTGGTTGGAAGGCACAGTGCTCACACGAAGATCGATGTGAGAGCCATCCTTCAAATCCATCTCAATGCGCCCGTCCTGAGGGATGCGTTTTTCAGCGATGCTCATGGTAGAACTCATCACTTTGATGCGTGCCACCATGGAACCAAGTAGCTTCTTGGGATGGTTCGCTACCTCGATGAGTCTGCCATCCACGCGGTAGCGGAAGCGCACGCGATCCTCCATCGGTTCGATGTGAATATCCGAAGCCCGCATGTTGTGAGCCTCGTTGAACATATTGTCAATCAATTCGATGATGGGGGCCTCCTCATTCTGCCCGCCGGCCTTTTTTTCTGGGTAATACTTGTCAAGAGCCTTTTGCAAGGTGTCTTCTGCCGCAACAAAAAAGCTGACATCCCTGCCGAGGATTTGGGACAGGCTATCCAAAGTTTCCATGGCAAAGGGATCGGCTACGGCCACCTGTAGTGAGTACCCGTCATCTCCTATGGGAAGAAAGTGCAATCGTCTCGCAATTTCTGGCTGAGCCTGCGCCAGTGTGGGAGGGTCAACTTCAAAAGCATTCAGGTCAACAAACTCCAAGCCTGAACTTGCTGCCGCCACTTGCGCTATGTAATCACGGGTGAGCAGTCCTTGATCCACTAGATGATCCAGTACGCTCTCCGTGATGTCGATTTGTGCGCGGGCATTTTCCACCGTCTCGGCGTCAATGGCACCATTTTCAACCAGGAGTTCCAGTAAGTATTGTTCGTTTGAGTACACGGGAAAAATAGAGAAGATGCGAGAGGATAAGATACGCCGGAACGCCATGCGTCTCCCGCGCGTCCCCCACTCTACACCAAATCCCGCGCAGAGTCAATCTCGCAGTTAAAAAAACTCGTCTAAAAGCGAAAAAAAACTTGCCAGAGAACTCCGAGATTGCCAAGTGGCTTTTTATGAGTTATAGTGAAGGGCACAATTACACTACGACTATGGCAGTCCCTCTCAAGAAACCCTCTGTTCCTTCTTCCCCTGCGCGACGCTTATTGAATACCGGTGCTGCGCCCCAGCGAACTGTTCGTCTCAAAGGCGCCAACGGTCAGCCCATCGATTCTGGGTTGCCTGCTGAGCCACAGGTCTCCCCCCCCCAAAGGGAGCTGGCGTCTCCCGCTCCGGTACAAACTCCACCCGTGGCGCAGTCTCTCTCTCCCGAGGATCCTCCAATGGTGCAGGAGAATGTTGTTGTTCAGGAGGAAGTCGTGCATAGCGATATTGAGGCAGGAGCAGACTCGGACAGAGCGATGGCAGCGCCGTCGCCGGAGCCTGTATTTGAGTCTTCTGCACATCCTGCTTTGCATGCACAGCACGTCGCTGATGGTCCTCCATCCGGACTCAATGGAGCGATGCCGGAGGTTCATGAGCCAGCTGCAGCTGAACCGCCTGCGGCCGATGTCTCCCCCGTCACTCCTGAACCTAGTACCGAACCCAGTGCTGAACCCAGTGCTGCAGAGTCACCCGAACTTGCTACCGAGGAGGAGTCTCGCCGCGATTACACGCATGTGAGCGCCTCAGAACAGGCTGAACTCTTGCAGAAGGTCGACGCGGAATACGTGGAGTCGCTGCGCGATGCTGTTGCCAAAAAACCGGTATGGCAGAGCAAATTGTTCTGGGTAGCCTGCATAGCGCTTGTGGTGGTTATCGGGGTGTGCGGAGCGCTCATAATTAATCACAATGCCAAACTAGCTGCCAAACGAGCTGAAAATGAAAAAATTATGGCAATTTTAACCCGCGCGAGGGATATCAACAAACTAGGCATTGAGACTCTCGCTGATGCCAAAGCTCAAAAACTCGATGTGCACTGCAGCAAGCAGGAGGCTCGCTTCTTGATGGATGTTGTCGTGAACCCTGAGATGGAGGACAGCAGTGGCAAACCCCTGTTTGGTAGACACCCGGAGGGGGTTGCGCAACTTGCGTGCATGCTCCTGAGTATTGCAGCAGAGGCAGATGCTGACATCAGCAAGCTCGTCTTTGATCGTCTCGCCAAAGACGCATCCAAGATAAAACCCTCCCTATACCGCTGGCTTGTCCAACGACTGGCCGTGGCTGATATCAAGGGAGTGAACGATAAATTACACAACCTCGCCGAAGCCGTTGCCAAGAAATCTGTTAAAAAGTTCAAAAAGCGAGATGAGATTCTCTCGTATATTTGGGAGAGCATGGGGTTACGTGTCACCGAAAAAGATATTCCGACGATTACGGAGTTGCTGCGCAAGCCGAATCTTGACAAACTGCTTGTCAACACTCTTGCCCACTGCTTGGACAACATTGTGGAGCAAGAGGACTCCATCGACCAGAAAAAGGAACTGGGAGACAAAATATACGATGCTTTGCCGGAAGAGAGGAGGGCAAATCTCATATTGACGCTTGCGAAGTCATGCTCCCCCAAGGCTCTCACCTATTACAAGAAACTTGCCGAGGATCCCGCCAACTGGCGTTCCATTGCTGACTATTTTTCGTGCTACGGGCAGGATGATATCATCACCTACATGCAGGAAGAGCTCCTTCCTCTTGCCGGCGACGATGAGCGTAAGAAGAAGATTGTACAGAGTATGATCAGCACTGCTGTGCGCCAGAATCGCGACCGTTCTCCAGAAGAGGCTCAGCGCCTCATAAAACTCGTCTATGACAAGATTGACGAGGACACCACGGCTTGGAGTGATGTGATGGCTCAGACCAACCCGGAGGCCGCTACTTTCATCGGTGAGGACGATCCCAATTACCCCTCCCTTATGGAACAGCGTAAATCTCTTGAAAAAGGCCGCGATCAAAAGCTTCAGCTTATTAAAACACTCTCCGGCATGTATGATTGGCCATGGGTCGTGGAATTCCTTGAACGTTTTTCGAAAGAGAATGACACTACGCTTGCTTCTGAAGCTCGGCGTGCTTTAGAGGCTGCCCGTAGCAATCGCGCTGAAAATGAACGCGCACGCGCCCACTACAAGCACCGCACCAAGTAGCCTCTGCCTTTCATGCTGTCCGTTCTGCGTTCTGGTAAAAATCCCCGGCGAGTTTCCCAACGCCTCTCGCGAGGCGTTGGGAGTGTCTAAGGGAAACGCATTTTTGAGCGCACGTGGAAATGGGAAAAGGGTACCCATTCCGCGCCGGCGTACGGCTGTCGCAGTGGTGAAGCCATGAAAATAAGTGGAGGCAGCTGACCAAAGTCATTTTTACCACATGACATTGTTCGAATGAGTCTGCTGTGATGTTCAGCTATCGCTGCATGCTAGCACGCGCGCCCCTGTTTTGAAGTTGGACTACGAGGCGCTGCTGCGCGTGAATGTCGAATTTTATGCGTTATAAATTGAACTCGAAGTTCCTTAGTTCCCTGTTCGGGAGAAAGACTCTCGATACAAACACTCGATTTCCTCGGATCGAGAGAGCGTAGTGTTTGCATGACGCAAAAAGAGTGAAAGCATGCGAGAAACGCTCGCGTACGAAAAGCGATGAAACGAATATACTGCAAACGAAAGGCAACATGGAGGTGGGTGATGGCGCTTGGATTGCTGTGCGCTGGTGTACTGCCAATGACGCGAGCACAGGAGACTTCTCCTCCTGCTGCAGCGCAAGAAGCACAGGATTTGAAGCAGGATCCACTTATCGTAACCGGTAAGCTGGATAACGGTTTGCGCTATATCATCCGGCCGACTAAGGAACCAGCGGGGCGCGCATCACTGCGGCTTCGGGTGGGGGTCGGCTCGTTGTACGAAAACGAGCAAAACACCGGGTTCTCGCACCTGCTGGAACACATGGTGTTTAACGGGAGTCGGAATTACAAACGTGGTGAGCTCATTCCGGTGATGCAAAAGCTGGGGCTTGGCTTTGGAGGCGATGCGAATGCCTACACAAGCCTGCTTGAGACAGTTTACATGCTCGAGCTCCCCAATTTGCAAGAAAAAACGGTGGACACCGCTTTGACGATCATGCGCGATTTTGCGGACGGAGCAACGCTGGAGGATGAGGCAATCGAGAAAGAGCGGGGAATCGTTATCAGTGAGCTGAAGGCTCGCGATTCTGCCGGGATGCGGGCGCATATAGGCATGTTGAAGCAACTGACGGAGGGCACTCGAGTGGCTGAGTTCATGCCCATTGGCAAGGAAGAGGTGTTGCTCCACGGCTCGCCTGAGCTGGTGCGGCAGCATTACCGCAATTTCTACGTGCCTGGGGAGATGACACTTGTGTTCACGGGGGATTTTGATCCGAAGGAGGTCATAGATCGGGTGAAGAAGCACTTTGAGGGGATGACCGCGCGGGAACGCGCTCCACGTCCGGAACTCGGTCAGCTTACCGAACCCAAAGAGCTCGCCAAACTCATTTCCAACGATGAAGAGGCTGATGTGACCACTTACGTGAATGTGGTAAAACCGTATTGCTACAAGCCTGACACCGCTAAGCAGCGTGCAGAAGACCTGCCACTCGCGCTGGCATGTTCCATGTTGAACCGCCGATTGGCCCGCCGGACGCATACTGCTGACTGTCCCTTCACTGAAGCGAATGTGCAACATGAGGATCTGTGCGAAGCGGTCGAACTTGCCACTTTGGCGTTCGAAGCGCAACCTGAAAAATGGCGCGAGGCGCTGCAAGCTGCAGTACAAGAACTGCGTCGCGCCATTGCCTATGGCTTTACGGGCGATGAATTGAAAGAAGCCACAGATGCGCTTGTCTCTAATCTGAAGCAAGCATGCGCTACTTGGGAAACCACGCCGGCCTCAGCCATGGCCGACTGGATTGTGAGAGCAGTGGGGGATAAGACGCAGATGACCGATGCGCAGGAGAATATGCGCGTGTTGCAGTCGGCCGTTCAGCGTATTCTCCAAGAGCCGGATTTGTGCCGACAGGCGCTCGAGAAGGCCTTTGAATTGGATCACGCTCGACTGACAATGATTGGTCAGTTGCCAAAGGATGCTACGGAGGATGCCCTGCGTGGGGAATACTACGACAAGGCTCTCCAAGCTGAGGTGCATAAGCAGGAAGAGCAGGCACTCAAGCCTTTTGCTTACGAAACCATCGGGATGCCTGGCACTGTGGCTCACCGTGAGCTGTTGGAGGACTTGGGGGTAACCACCGTCACCCTCTCCAACGGTGTAAAAGTGAACCTGAAGCCCGTGGGTTTCCGCAAAGGAGCCGTATCGGTGACGGCAGCGGTGGACGGCGGGTTGCTCGCATTGCCGCCCGAACCCGGATTGGCGAACATGACGCGCGCAGTTATGAACCGCGGCGGGCTGCAGGAGCACAGCCATGATGATTTGGAACGCCTACTGGCCGCCAGACAGGTGTCGCTCAACTTCGGCATCACGCCCACTCGTTTCCTGTTCAATGGCGATACTTCCACACAGGATTTGGAGCTGCAATGCAAGTTGCTGGCCGCAGCCATCCTCTATCCTGGGTACCGTGAGGAGGGCGAGATATTGCTGCGTCGTAGCTTAGACAATAGATATCGCGAGTTGGACACTACGCCAAAAGGGGTCTTCGCCACCCAGGCCCGTCGGATTATCTTTGGGGATAATCCCCTTTTCACCGTGCCGAAACGCGAGGAGTTGGAAGCGCGTAGCGCCGCGGAAGTGAAACGCACCATGGCTCCCCTGTTGGAAAAAAATTACGTGGAAGTGACGCTGGTGGGAGACTTCGATGTGGAGGCAGTGCTGCCTCTCTTGGAGCGCACATTTGGTGCCATGCCCCAACGGAATCCCGAACCGGTGAGTCTGCCGGCGGACAAGAGACATGTGGAAACCAAGCCTTGGGGTGAACGACGCTCCTTACCCTACCCCACCCAGCTGGATAAAACCATCGTGGCACGGGTGCATGCCGCAGGCAATGGACGCGATGAGCGTCGTAACCTCCGACTCAATGTGCTTGCATCCATCTTGCGCAATCAGCTCTTCGACGGCTTGCGCGCTGCCATGGGAGAGAGTTATTCTCCCTCTGTGCAGGTGGAATCCAATGATGAGTTCGACAACGCCGCCATGATTACAACCGTTTCGTTCGGAGTGAAACGCAATAGAAGGCTGGTAAGCAACGCTATGGAGAGTATCTGCAACGGTATCGGTCAAGGTAACATCAACGATGAGGAGTTTCAGCTCGCTATCCGTCCCTTTAAAACTGCGGTGCAGAAGAGCCTCATCACTCCTTCGTACTGGGAACGCAGCCTCATCGATTTGCAGAGCAACCCGGAACGCCGCGCACTGATGCGCGATGTGATGAAGGATGTGGAAAGTATCACCGTCGAGGAGATACGTTCCCTTGGCCGTGAAATATTCGGCACGAATTGCCGGGCGGATTTCTTCTTTGTGGTGCCGGAGGGTGATGAGGAGCCGGAGGGTGGCTCCTCCGCACCCGCAAAGCCTGTTGCGAATCCCGTACCACAAGTCCCCGCGCCGAAGCCGGGCGAATACGCCGTGCTCATTTCTTCTGACAGTGCTGAAATGCCGGAATGGATGGCCGTGGCTCAGGCTTTGCTGGACAAATATCCGGGGGCAGCACTATGTGTGCTGCCCTCGCTGACTGAAGACGCTTGCACTGAAGCGCTGCGCAGGGCACACCCGCGCTACGCCGCCATTGTGCTGCGTCCTCAGGAAGTAACCCGTGACACCACCAATGCGTTGCATCGTGCTGCTCGTAATGTGGATGAAGACCCATACGGTGATTGCATTTGGGGCATCATTACCGGCTACGAGCCGGGTGATGCCCTGCGCATTGCCCAAGGGCAGGGGACTATCGTACTGAATCGCCTGCTTACCGTGGCACAAGCTGATAACGAGCGATTCGAGCACAGCTGCTGCATGGGTGAGAAGGAAGGTTGCTTCATCACTGAGCGAACCGGTGGATCCACCACAACCAGCTTCGATCCCACTACACCGGAGGGACAGGAGAAATTGAAGGACGGTCTGCAAGGTTACTTTGCTTACCAGCTCACTGCGCAAAATCCGCAGCTCGTTCTTACTGCAACTCCTTCCACTCCCTTCAGCTTGGAAATGCCACTCTGCAAGGGTCTTATCTTCCCCGCTAGGAATAGATTTTACAGCGTGGACTGCCCTCATCTCATCGCTTTCGCCAGCGCCCATCAGCCCGCTGCCGAGGGTAAGACAGGTGCGCTGCAAAGTTTGGCAGAAGCCATGCGCTTCCCATCTATTGAGCCGGATACCAATGAGCGGGTGTGGCTTGCTTTGGGCTCTGGGTCCATGGGAGATGCTTGCGGGAGTCGGCAGAGCATGGTTATTACTGCTGTCTCCGCATACGGATGCCATCAATTTGTGGGTTTCACCATATCCTCTTGGTACGGTAAAATGGCTTCCGATGTACTCCGCTTTTTCCTCAATCACACGGATTCCACGACATTGGCTCAAGCCGTTTTTCTGGCCAATCAGCTCCTCATCGAAAAAACCCTGAGCATTGACCCGCGTCTTCTGCAGGTGCGGGTCAATGGGCAGACCATCGATGCGGAATTTCAGCGAGATTTAGTTGCCAGCGGCGTGCGAGTGGCCAACGATCAGGCTCGAGACGCTGTGGGGCTGGTGCTGGAGCGCGATGCTCTCGTTTTTTTCGGCGACCCGGCACGCCCGGCACTCGTGAGCAGCGAGCGGCGGCGTGCTCCGCTTACCGTCACGAGAGACAAGGATGGTGCTCTGAGTCTGTCAGCCTCAAGTGATTTTTCCGGTGCGGCCGCCATTCTCTTCCCGGAGTGTCAGGGAGAGCTCCGCTCTCTTCCGAAGGGCGCTGTGCAGACTGAAAGCTTCATCCTCTTCCCGAGCGTAAAGCTGAATCAAGGAGAAACTCTTTGCCTCAAACCGTAGAGGAGACTGGAAGAATGTCTGGCCCTAGGGTAACCGCATAGGATCCGAAAAAATTGCTCAACGCACACGTTATCAGAATTGTGCATCACACATAGGCAAACGCATCTCCTAATGCGTTTGTCCTGAGGGGTCAAAGAGAACCTTGACGAGGGACTCGCTGTGGGGACTGTCAGGGTAACCTGAGGGGAGCAAGACGAGCTTGCCATCGAGGACGGCAAGCGTACCGGAGAATTCATTTTGGTCAAACTTGGTGATGCGTGAACCCTGAGCAACTTGCCGGAATTTGCCGTTCTCGTCCTTTTGATAGGCAGCCCAAGAATAATCCGAGCGGCATGTGCGGACGGCAACGAACGTATCATCGTTCAACCAGCGGAAGACATCGCGATTAGCCGTGTCGTATGGAGCGGATCGGGATATTTCGGCACGTACGGGGGGAAGAATACGGTAGGATTGCTGTTGGTCGGCGATGTTCACAATGACCCAGTCATCATTTTTTGTTACGGCGGGAAGTAAGTCGCAACGAGCTTCCGACGCGCACGCGACAAAACTACTTGAAATGAGCGGGGAAGACGACTTCTCGCGTGATATGCGTGATAGTTCTTGGTACGGCAGCAGGGGCGCTATCATGCGCCCCAATTGAAAGTAGACGCGGCGGTTGGGTGCCCAGTCACTCGAATCAGAAAAACGATAGGGTGGGTGCATTTCCTCGTTCGCGGTGCCCTCGACCAATAGTTCGCGGGGAAATTTGGAACCCATGAAATTATCTTGCAGCTGGTCTGTTACGGCAGATTTCAGAAGGACGAGCTCATGCGTCGTGGAATCAATTGCCCAGCAGGCTGTCTCGATCCAGTCGGGAGGACATGTCGTTTTCCCTTCTGTCGGGACGGGCTGCAAGGCGCCGTTCTTATACGCATAAATGGTCGAAGCGTTGGGGTATCCACCCAATTCTTCGTGATGGGGGTCGTTTGCGATGAGCGAACCGTCCTCCGTACGACGGATGCCTGCGGTGTAAGTCTCGAGCATGAGAGTTGCAACATCGGTAGTTCTCGTGTGAGGATAAGGATGGGTGTTATTAATACGGAAGACACGGACGTGTCTGTTATCACCGGTAGCAGTACAGACTGAAAAGACGATTTCGGGCACTCCATCTCCGGTCACGTCCCAAAGCTGAAGGGGAAGGTCATCCGGTTTCTCTTGCAAGCTGCCAAAGCATGTGAAAATGCCGATGGGCAAGAGATGGATGGGCGCGTGCCTGTCTTCGGGAAAGCGTAGTGCAAGGAGCAAGGAGAACGTATCCTTGAGTTGGTAAAGTTCTACGGCACTTATCGAGGTGTCAACCTCGGCAGGCATAGCGACTTTGGCGACAAGTTCACCCTCCAGGGAACCCGTTTTTGGTTGATCAGCGGACGCTGCATTGGCGGAGTTGAGTGCGAGAAGGCAACTCAAGATTGCCGATAGTGTGGGATGTTTTTTCATAGATATGTCATGTGTGGTTGATTGTGTTCTTATCCTTTCAAAAAGGGTTTCTGTCATCTGTTGAATTTAATACGAAGGATTTAATGCTGCGCCTCTTGAACCGAGGGATCAAAGAGAACCTTGACGAGGGACTCGCTGTGGGGACTGTCAGGGTAACCTGAGGGAAGCAAGACGAGCTTGCCATCGAGAACGGCGAGCGTACCGGAGGAATCATTTTGGCTAAACTTGGTGATGCGTGAACCCTGAGCAACTTGCCGGAATTTGCCGTTCTCGTCCTTTTGATAGGCAGCCCAAGAATAATCCGAGCGGCATGTGCGGACGGCAACGAACGTATCATCGTTCAACCAGCGAAAGACATCGCGATTAGCCGTGTCGCATGGAGCGGATCGGGATATTTCGGCACGTACGGGGGGAGGAATATGGTAAGATTGCTGTTGGTCGGCGGTGTTCACAATGACCCAGTCATCATTTTTTGTTACAGCGGGAAGTAAGTCGCAACGGGCCTCTGACGCGCACGCGACAAAACTACCTGAAATGGGCAGGGAAGACGATCGGATGCGTGATAATTCTTGGTACGGCAGCAAGGGCGTTATCGTACGTCCCAATTGAAAGTAGATGCGGCGGGTGGGTCCCCAAGCACCCGAATCAGAAAAACGATAAGGTGGGTACACTTCCTCGTTCGCGGTGCCCTCTACCGATAGTTCGCGGGGAAATTTGGAACCTATGAAATTATCTCGCGGTTGATCTGTCACGGCAGATTTCAGGAGGACGAGCTCATGCGTCGTGGAATCAATTGCCCAGCAGGCTGTCTCAATCCAGCCGGGGGGACACGTCGTTTTCCCTTCTGTCGGGACAGGCTGCAAGGCGCCGTCCTTATACGCATAAATGGTCGAGGCGCAGGGGTATCCATCAAATTCTTCTACAAAGGGGTAGTCCATGATGAGCGAACCGCCCTCCGTGCGACGAATGCGTGGGGCGTTGGTCTCAAGTAGGAGAGTCGCAACATCGACAGGCTCCATGAGACAATAAGGGTGAGTGTCATTGATACGGAAGACACGGACACGTCTATTATTGCCGGTCACAATATAAACTGAAAAGATGATTTCGGGCACTCCGTCTCCGGTCACATCCCAAAGTTGGAGAGGGACGTCATCCGGCCTCTCTTGCAAGCCGCCACCGGATGAGAAAACGCCGATGGGCAAGAGATGAGTGGCAGCAGGGGGATCGTCTTTGCCTTCGGGAAAGCGTAGTGCAAGGAGCAAGGATTTCGCATCTTTGAGTTGGTATAGTTCCACGGCACATATCGAGGTGTCAACCTCGGCAGGCATGGCGACTTTTGCGACAAGCTCGCCCCCAAGGGAACCCGTTTCTGGTTGATCGGCGGATGCTGCACTGGCGAAGTTGAGTGCGAGAAGGCAACTCAAGATTGCCGATAGTGTGGGATGCTTTCTCATAGATATGTCATGGGCGGTTGATTGTGTTCTTATCCTTTCGAAAAGGCTTTCGTAGTTTGTTTCCTTCGAAAAGAGGGTGCCAGGGGTATAGCAACAAAAGCCTTTCCATGCTCATAATAACCGTTTCTGCGCGAATTACAAGAATAAATTTCCAAGAAAATTTTAATAAGTGTTGTAAGGCACTAACAGACTGATAGGTACTCAAAGAGACTGAATAAATGGGCGCATTTGCTCGCTCTGCTTCTTCCATCTGTATAAAAGTTATGCAGGTGCCTAGCATTCACTCCTCTGGCTGCTTCGAAATGCTGCCCGATACTTTTTGTGTGAGTCACAAATTCGGCACGGCGTACGCGCATCGCCACCCTTCCTGCATCCGCGTTGCTGCTGAAAAACGGAAAGTATGTTGTGTTGTCGCGTATCTGTGGACTATGAAAAACCTGCCGCCCCTTGTCAGGGCGGCAGGTTGAAAAACAGCGTTGTGTGTCAGCTTCAGCTGAACTTGGCGATGAGCGTTTTGCGCTGACTTTCGAGCTCGGCGGGGAGCTTGGAGCCGACGGAGTCGAAGAGCTCGGTCTGGCTTTCCAGCTCAGCCTGCCACTCGGAAGGAGTGAGCGCCATGTTCTTGTTGAACTGCTCCTCGGAGTAATCCGTGAGGCCGTCGAGGTCCAGCTCGCTGTAGGCGGGGGAGATGCCGAGTTTGGTCTCAACACCCTCAACCTCACCATGGCAGCGGCGCAGCACCCAATCCGTGAGTTTTTAAGATGTACTCTGGTATTCATCAGGCGGTACGGGGCACGTTACCAGGAGGTGAGAGTGCTTCTTCAGGGGCTGAGACTAAGGGGTAACGTTTGGAACTTAGGACTTGATGATATATCGTTTGACAACGATCTGGAGCTCATATAAATTTCCTGTCTACATCCATAAAATGCATCTAATTTTCTAATGCGTATGACATGGATTTGTGTCTGAATTGTCCCTTGTGACTGCCCACCATCCGAAACACATCTCGAGCCCTACTAACCACTTCCCTTTTCCTCGGGGTGAACATAATTAAAGCGCGTACGCATAGCGTATTTGGAATACGTATGTCAAGCCTAATTTGTAGAAATTTTTTTCCGCGTTTTTCAACGGATACGCAGGAGAGTGAAAGTGTGCTCGTATGTAAAAAATGGTTGCACTGTGGATTCTGTAAATCTTTCACAATCTGCTTGTATGATATTATGCTTAACGTATTCCAAATACGCTATACTCACTATCGTCCGATGGGACGCTCTTTCTCTGAAAGAGCAAAAACGAAAATAACCTAAACCTAGAAATTTATTATGAGATTCAAAAAACTTGCCGCCCTGCTGTTTGGTGCTGCCATAGTTGGTTCTGCGTCCACGGCTACTGCAACTGAGAAAGAGGTCGTTCAGAATGAGAGAAAAGCTCGGATGGAAAAAATTCAATCGATCACCGAAAACTCTCCGCTGTATTTTTCTGAGGCCCAGGTGAATACGGGAGATTATGGTCTCCTCGATCATTACTCTCACAGCTCCCACAGTTCTCATAGCTCTCATAGCTCTCACTTTTCTCATCGTTCTAGCTTCTGATACTATGACAATTAGCGTCGATTTAGGAACTTTCTCTGTGTCGGCGATTCTAACTGCTGTAAAGAAGGGACAAGTATATGCTGATTGGACCTTCGTTGAGTGTCGGGATGGTAAGGGGGTCTTGACGTTCACCAAGGTGAGGCACGGTGACACTACTGAAGAACAGTGTGTTGCCAATTTTACTCGTCAATTGAATGATGAGCAGATCAGAGAAAAGCTTGAATTGGATTTTAAAAATGTGAGGGACTGGTTAGTGAAGACCGCACTCGCACCTATTGCCGATGCGTAAACATGACTGCCTATAGACTTCTTCCATTCGAGTTTAAGAGGAAGAATAGCCGCGTTCTCCTCGTTAATGAATGTGGTGATTACGTGGAGGTTTCCTCAGATGTTTTTACATCCCTGGTAGAGAAACGATTTGATGCTATTCCTGAATTGGAGCTGCATCGCTTGGAGAGCAGAGCCTTTGTGGCAGCGGAAAGTCACTTTGATACTGCTCTTATGCTATCAGCCAATAAATATCGTTCGAGAAGAGAGTATCTTCACACTTCAACCGCGCTACATATGCTAGTGGTTACACTGAGGTGTAACCATCGGTGTGAATATTGTCAGGTCTCTAGTGCAGAGGATGATGCGTATAAGTACGATATGCCGACCGAGGTAGCAGAAAAAGTGATCGATCTCGTTTTCCAGTCTCCCAGTCCTGTTCTAAAAATTGAGTTTCAGGGTGGGGATGCCTTGCTTAATTGGAAGACAGTCATGGCGGCGGTTCGTCGAGCGGAGGACCTCAATATAAACAGCAAACGACAGTTAGAATTTGTCGCTTGCACAAATCTTTATGCTCTTAACGAACAGCATCTCAGGGATGCTAAAGAGCACAAGATAATGTTTTCCACCTCGCTTGATGGGCCTAAGTGTTTGCACGACTTGCACCGAAAGCTGCGGACTGATGGCAGTAGCCACGAACGCTTTGTCTTGAATTTGGCTAAGGCAAGAGAATGGTTAGGGCACGATAGTGTTCACGCGTTAATGACAGCTTCTTCCGATTCTCTTGGGCAAGTTGAGGGCATTATTGATGAGTATAGGAAACTCGGTTTTGCGGGCATATTCTTCCGCGCACTTAACCCATATGGAGATGCCTTCAAAAACAAGCTCTATTACAAGCCCGAGCAGTTTGTAGAGATGTTCAAACGAGGATTGGAATATATTATCCATTTAAATAAGCAGGGCCATTCTTTTGTCGAGTTTTACACAGCTTTGCTGTTGCGTAGAATTCTTACCCCCTATTCAACCGGATTTGTTGATTTGCAGTCCCCTTCAGGTGCAGGGGTAAGTGGTGTCATATACGATTACTCTGGCGATGTGTACCCTGCGGATGAAGCTCGAATGCTGGCTCGAATGGGAAATAAGAGCTTTAAGCTTGGCAACGTATATGAAAATTCATATAAAGAAATTTTTCTTTCTGAAACTCTTAGAGATATTATAAGTTCTAGTTGTGTAGAAACTATTCCTGGTTGCTCCACGTGTGTATATCGTACGTACTGTGGAGTAGATATTTTCAGGAATTATCTTGAGACTGGAGATATAGCAAATGTGCGTAGTGATAGCTTCTTCTGTCGCAAACAGACTTTGATTTTCGACTATCTTTTCGAGAGACTGAAGGATCCCGAGTTCATGAAGATTGTCAGCACTTGGATAAATTATTAAATGAGTAAAAAATTTAAATCGCTTCTTTCGTTAGCTGATTCGGGAGTCCCCGAAGAAGGAATTATTCGGAAGGTTTCTCGAGGTATCTTCTCTCATGGAGACGATGTCGTTGTTTGTTCTCCGTTTACTTTGAGAAAGTGTCTGAAAATAGGGAACATTTCTGAATTACACGATGGAGATATTGTAAAGATTTATCCTGACGGAGACATTGTTCGGTTATGGGATATCCAATCTTTTCACAACTGTTTGTTTGTTACTTCTGTTTGTAATTTCAGATGTGTAATGTGTCCCCAACCTCCACATGGAGAGATTGAGAAGCACCATCAAGATAATCTCCGGATTCTTGACTTACTTGAGCCTGATTCTGTCGAAGTGTTAGCTATAACAGGCGGTGAGCCGACTCTTTTCCCCGACAGGCTTGTTGAGTATTTCGATATTATTAACAAGAAGTTTCCCGCAGCAAAGCTCGATGTTTTAACTAATGGTAGTTCTTTCTCGGATTTTGAGCTTGCTAAGAAGCTAGCGTTGGCTGCTCCCCTGAATACTTGCTTTTGCGTCTCAGTTCACGGGGATACTCCCGGACTAGCTGAAAGCGTTATGCACGCTCCTCGTGGGTGGGATAAGGCAATGCTCGGGTTGAACAATCTGGCTAAATTGCAGCAGAAAATAGAAATAAGGTATGTTCTCACACAAAAAAGTGTACCGTACCTCAAAGATATAGCCTTGTTCTTCTACCGTAATTTCCCTTACGTATCCCATATCGCCTTGATGGGGCAGGAAATTATCGGCTTAGCTGAAGAGAATTACTCTGACGCGTGGGTTGAACCGACAGCTTACGCAAATGATTTGGTAGAGGCTGTAACATTCTTAAGTGCAATGGGAATGAATGTCTCCATCTACAACATTCCGCTGTGCATATTACCAGAAAGTTGCCACTCTTTCGCAGTTCGGTCTATTTCAGACTGGAAACAAAATTATCGTGCCGAATGTGCAGAGTGTGAAAAAATCAATGAATGTTGCGGTTTTTTCACGACTAGTAGAAATTTCATTCCTAAAGGGATAAAGCCTTTCCGCAGTTAATTCTATCTTCTCAGAAATCTAGGGCACCACAGCGGAGAGAGTATTGAGAGCGACTCGGGCTGTTCCGGTTTTTATGTCAGGCGTGACATGGAGCTGGGGTGAAAGTTTCATCTGATTCTCTCCTGTTTGCATATAAGTTTTACAGATACTTGAACAATCACGTTCTCGGTTACTTTATAGGTGGATCGATAGCTTTCTACGTTCTCACCGTAGCAGAAAACAGAAGTTATGCTCGTACGGTTTCCTGTCATCACCACAAAAAACCTGCCGTCCTTCTTCAGAACGGCAGGTTGAAAAACAGCGTTGTGTATCAGCTTCAGCTAAACTTGGCGATGAGCGTCTTGCGCTGACTTTCGAGCTCAGCGGGGAGCTTGGAGCCGACGGAGTCGAAGAGCTCGGTCTGGCTTTCCAGCTCAGCCTGCCACTCGGAAGGAGTGAGCGCCAT
>CANRJD010000020.1 GCA_947630815.1 uncultured Akkermansia sp.
TATGTCGAGGAGCTCCGTTGAGGATTTCCCTCTCAGCGCTTCTGATTATACCACCTCGAATCAATAGTGTACGATTGAAAAGCTCGCGCGCGTTGCGCGGGGATGCGAAGCCGAGGTGGAAGCTGAGTTATGAAGCTGTGATCGGACGTGGTTACAAAGCGACGGGAAGCGGTAGAGCCTGACGGCGCCCGGAGGCAGACGGGGCCTGTCCATGTGCGATGTACGATTTGGAATAATGCGCAGCAGAGCTGCGGGTGGCGGATGGACAGCGCGGAGGTGCGTTTGCCCTGAAAGGAGCCACATCGCACTTGAGTTTTCGCTAGGTACGGTGTATACTGGGGAGCGTTGCCGCATGGCTGAAAGCAGCTCCATAAGCCCCATGATGGATCAGTATCTGCGCATGAAACAGACACTGCCGGATGATGTGTGGCTCTTTTTTCGGTTGGGGGATTTTTATGAGATGTTTTTCGAGGATGCCGTGGCCTGCTCGCAAGCGTTGGGACTCACCCTGACGAAGCGGCAGAGTATCCCGATGTGCGGCGTGCCGTATCACGCAGCGGAAAGCTACATCAGCAAGATTGTAAAGCTGGGCAAGCGCGTCGCTATCGCGGAGCAGATGACCGTCCCTGTACCAGGAAAATTGGTGGAGCGCGAAATCACGCACCTCATCTCTGCCGGTACCTTGGCGGATATGAACTTGTTGGCCGCAGACGAGCACAATTACATTGTAGCCTGTTACCGCGATAAAAAGAGCTGGGGATTGGCATGCGCCGACCACAGTACAGGAGAATTTTCAGTGGCTGATTATGCCTCACTCGCAGATTTAGCGGAAGAGGTGGCCTTATTGCGTCCTCGTGAGTTACTGGTGAGCGATGAGCAAGCAGAGCTTTTCAGTTCCCTGCCCGTTACACTTAAATACGATGGCTATACCTTCCTGCCCACGCTGGCGCGCAGCTCCCTGGAAGCACATTTTCACGTTCATTCACTGGAAGGGTTCGGTTGTGCGCATTTAAGTGCAGCGCTCGGTGCGGCAGCCGCCATTCTGCACTACCTGAAAAATCAGTTGCGTCGCAGCACGGATCACTTGCTCCGACTCAGCCTGCGACCCACCGCACGTGTGGTACTGATTGATGCAGCCAGTCGACGTAATTTGGATTTGGTGGAGGCACGTGGCGGGACAAAAAATACGTTGCTGGGCGTGCTGAACAACACTGGCACCCCCATGGGCGCACGCCTGCTGCGTGAATGGCTGCTACACCCCATCTGTGACCTAGCGGAGCTCACGCGACGACAGGATATCATCGCTACCTTCCTGGAAGAACCGTTCATGATGAGCAAGCTGCGCGATTCGCTCAAGAAGGTACGCGACCTCGAGCGACTCTCTTCGCGCTTGTCGCAAGGTGCCGGGAATGCGCGTGATCTGCTTGGATTGCAGCTCTCGCTCAGTATGCTGCCGGATGTCCTTCAGGATTTGGCGCCACTTGGTGAGAAACAGGCCGAGTTGACCACACTGCGCGCACGCATTGGTGATTTTACGAAGCTCACGGATCTGCTCATGCATGCACTGGTTGACGACCCGCCCACCACCATTAAGGATGGCGGGATGGTGCGGGACGGCTATGATGATCGACTCGACGAACTACGCCACGCCTCCCGCGATGGCAAGATGTGGCTTGCTGAGATGGAGACTGCCGAGCGCAAGGCCACCGGTATTGATTCCCTGAAAATTCGCTATAATAGCGTGTTTGGCTACTATATCGAAGTGACAAAAGCCAACCTCGCCAAGGTCCCCGAGCATTACCGTCGCAAGCAGACGCTCGCCAACGCCGAACGCTTCATTACCGAGGAGCTTAAAAAGATGGAAAGCACCATACTGGGTGCAGACGAGCGTGCGCGACAGCTGGAATATGAGATATTCTGCAATTTGCGCGGGGCAGTGGGCGAACATCTGACCGGAATACAGCAGAGCGCCGGTGCTCTGGCCGAGCTGGACGTACTGCTCAGCCTGGCTGAAACGGCACGCCTGCATAATTACTGCCGCCCAATGCTCGACAACTCACGCAAGCTGCACATCGTGGACGGACGTCACCCGGTCATTGAGCGTGTACAGCAGGATGCCTCCTTTGTGCCAAATGACACCGAAATGGAGGAGGAAACCAACCGCCTCATCATCCTGACCGGGCCGAATATGGCAGGCAAATCCACCTACATACGACAGGTGGCCCTCATTGCCCTGATGGCACAGATGGGGTCGTACGTACCGGCGCGCGAGGCCCACATTGGTCTTGTGGATCGTATTTTTTGCCGCGTGGGCGCCAGTGATGATATAGCCGGTGGTCAATCAACTTTCATGGTGGAAATGAGCGAAACCGCTCTCATCCTGAACAACGCCGACGAACGTTCTCTGGTTATTCTCGATGAAATTGGACGAGGAACGGCGACTTACGATGGTCTCTCCATTGCTTGGGCTGTCGCCGAACACTTACATGATGTCATCGGCGCTCGCACGCTTTTTGCCACGCACTACCACGAAATGGTGGACTTGCAGGTCACTCACCCAGCCATCGGCAATTGGCATGTAGAGGTGCGCGAGTGGCACGATGAGATTATTTTCCTGCGAAAGGTGTTGCCGGGACCCGCAGATAAGTCATACGGCATTCAAGTGGCGCGACTGGCTGGGCTCCCTGCCACCATCATCGAGCGCGCCAAACGCATCCTCACGCATCTGGAAATGAGCGCCTCCATGCGCGAGCCATCTCCGGAAAAATCCGGTACAAAAAGACGTTCCCGGAAGGCGCCAGAGAATCTCCCCGAGGCCACTCCCCCGGGCGATATCGCTCAGCTCGACCTCTTCGCCCAACTTGATCCGGGGATTTAGTGAAATGCACGAGTTGCAGAATACGCTCAGCAACGCGAAAGCCGTTTCTTCATGAGAGCCCGCATGCGCAGTTTAGCACACGTCGTCCGAAATACAAGCACACGATAGCGCAGATATTGGAGGAAAGAACGCGTGCCGTCCTGCGGGCGTCTGCCGTCGTCGGAATCTATATCGCTTTTGTAGTGCCACGCAGAGCCAACAACAGGACTCGGTGTTAAGGCTAAGGTGGGAATGGCATCCCACAGTAAGGTCATGCCGATTTGTGCGTCCGCTGCGCGCCAGAACTTTTGGAGCCTTCTGAAAAGGCGCTCCGCCCCGCTTCGCGTGTACATATACGCCATATTGACCCACAATATCTTCCGAGGGAATACCGGAACCGGTGTGCCTTGCGGCCATTCTGCCGGATTGACTAGCGGGTAAAGTTCACCATCTTCAGTGTACAATTTAGCTGCTTCCCAACCACGTAGATGTTCGGTTAACTCTCGAATAGCCGCGGTGAAATGCTCAGTGAGTTCGGCATCATCCTCCAGAATGACGCCGTAGTCTGCACCACTGTCAAGAAACGTTTTCAGGGCGCGACGATGACTGATCATACATGCGATTTCGTTGTCTGAAAGATCACGAGCAAAAAAGCGAGATCTTCGTTTGACATCGTAATCCGCGCGGTCACTTTCGGTAAGATTGCAACCCGCCGTAGCTTCAACAATTTGTAGTTCTATATTGTTTCGACGTGCTTGAGCGAGGATGGAGTTAATTCTGTCTTTGGAGCGAGGCAAATTGATGACATAATAGTTGACAGAGGGGGTAGGCATGGCAGGCGAATTTGTCCTATACTGACAGATGATGCCTATTGTACGATCTGCTGAGCCTGCGGTCAAGCTTATATACCTCCACTGTTTTGCAAAATTGCTCCGTACCACACGTGTCCCAATAAAGTCTTCTTTGGACTCATTCAACCCATTCCTCATGCGTTTCCCATGGATGCAGATGGTAAGCCAGCAAGACGGCAAACCATTGATGATTGAGCAAAGCCGTGAAAGCCCCCGAGGGCTCGGAGTGGGATTGGAAAAAGCACAGCTTTTGCTCGAAGGGGTAAGGAGTCGTGGGGCGACTCTGAAGCAACCACCGATGGGGCGGCGCTGAGTCAACCCGGCACGGCGTCACGCCAGAGGTTTCCCCGCGCAACGCGCGCGAGCCTTGCAATCGTACATCGTACATCGTTCATCGTAAATAACCAACGTCTTGTGCTGCACAACGTGCCGTTTGCTACCATTGGGGGCGCTTTTTCTTGGGACGGATGTGCCCCCTTTCACCTCAGTTACATGTCATGGCTGACATACCCAAAAAAAGCGGGAAACTCCGAGAGCCTCCCGCTTTGGAATAAGAAGTATGAGATAATGGATTAGATGGAGTCACCCAGCTTCTTCATCGCTTCGGCGGCGCGGTTGGAATAACCCCACTCGTTGTCATACCAACCACAGACCTTCACCATATTGCCACCCACCACATAGGTAAAGCCGGCATCAAAGATGCAAGAATGCGGGTTAGAAACGATATCCTGCAACACGAGCGCCTCCTCGGAGTACTCAAGGATGCCCTTGAGCGGTCCCTCAGCGGCCGCCTTCATAGCAGCGTTCACTTCCTCCACAGTCACATCCTTCTTCAGGATAGCCACGAAGTCAGTGAGCGAACCCGTCGGAGTGGGCACGCGGAAAGAAGCACCATTGAGCATACCCTTCAGCACAGGAATCACCTCACCGATAGCTTTGGCAGCGCCAGTCGTGGTCGGGATAATATTGATAGCAGCAGAACGCATGCGGCGCGGATCCTTGTGCGGGAGATCCAAAATGCGCTGATCGTTGGTGTACGAGTGGATCGTGCTCATCATGCCCTTCTCAACACCGAAAGTATCATTGAGAACCTTGACCATCGGAGAAAGGCAGTTTGTCGTGCAGGAAGCATTCGACACGATGTGATGCTTGGCCGGGTCGTACTCCTGATCATTGATGCCGATGCAGAAAGTCAGATCCGGATTCTTAGCCGGAGCAGAGATGAGAACCTTCTTGGCGCCAGCCTTCAGGTGCCCCTCAGCTTTTGCGCGGTCGGTGAAAAGCCCGGTGGACTCCAGCACCACATCCACACCCAGCTCTTTCCAAGGCAACTGATCTGGACCCAGCATGCCACCCAAAATCTTGATGTCGTGCCCGTTCACCACCAAAGTATCCTCACCCTTGATTTCCACCGTGCCCTTGAACTTGCCCTGCGTAGAGTCATACTTGAGCAGGTGAGCCGTTGTCTCAATGGGAGTAAGGTCGTGAATTGCAACCACCTTCTCGAGTTCGGACTGAGACATAGCGCGAAGCACGTTGCGCCCGATGCGCCCGAACCCGTTAATAGCATATTTGGCCATAATAATAAGATCTGTTGATTGTTGAAGTTGCCCGCTGACCCACCCGGCCCAGCAGAGCGCGGGGATTTTAGTCTTGTCTCGCCCACAAGTCAATACAAATTTCGTGCATCTTGCGTTTTCGCAATCGGCGCATTGCCCCAAAAATAAAGTCACTGAAGGGTCGTAAAAAACGAGCAAAGGAAATTTTGCGAAAGCTTGACGCCTCAGAAATAAAGGGGTAATATCAAACATATGAAACTTAAAATGAGTAAACAAGCAAGAATAGAGTTACTTTCTGTGTGGAGAGAAAAATACGCCTTGGTGACCTCTCGATACAGGAAAGCAAGGATCATAGACTACATCATGCAATCTACTGGTTACAAGAGCCGCAAGACTGTCATCCGGCTGTTGAGCGGCAAGAAAAACACCGTCTGACAAGAAGAGGAAAAGAAGATATCGAAACTGACCTACAGTCGTCGTCAGTTTTCACTCCTGCGGGACAGCGCATAGGCGCCGTCCGTACGCACTTACCGCCCACTGTGCGTGCGCCCTCATCGGGGCCGTCGTGCATGTTGTAAATCGTAAATTGTACATAGGCAATCTCATTTTCTAATGCGTTTGCCCTAGCCTTGGAGACACGGCAAACGCATTTGGGAGAAGTTAATCGAGAGAGAAAATACTCTTATTGGCTGATATCAACGTTTATACGTATCAAAAATTGTGACAAGCAGCGGTTATTATGATGATGGCTCTAAAGGGATCTCAGCATACATTAATGATCCGAAAAATCTACGCAACGCGCACATTATTAACAAATCGTACATCGCACATCGTAAATCGTACATGGCAAACGCATTTTCTAATGCGTTTGCCCGGGTCTTGGAGAGAAATCGCTTGCGGAGGCGGTAGGCAAGTGGTAAGATGTGACGCGGATGGGAGAGGATACACAACCTGACAGCGGCCAATTTGTTGCTGAGTACGCGATGGTGCAGTCGATTTTTGTGCGGCAGAAGAATTGCCTGCTCTTGCGGGCAGATTTTTCGCCGCTGTTTGTGGGGTATTATCTGCACCTCATGCAGCATGCGTTACACCCGCCGCAGGAGAAGGTGGAAACTTTCAAGCAGTTACTTGCTTTTTTTACACTCTACGTCGTATCGCGCCCGTGGAATGAGCACCATGCGTGGACACTCAATGTGAAGGAACCCGAGAAGGCAAACTATTTTCTCGCCGGTTCGTCCCTCACGCAAGATGTGGTGGGACGCATCTTTACGGAAAATGTGCGCGACACGGATGTTACCATGCTTTACGCGCAAAATATCTGCCGCGACCGCGAAACGCATACCTCTGTAATTCCTCTAAATGCCGACACGCCCTCTGCATGGGTGGAGGAGTTTTTCCGCAGTAGCGAGCAGCGGCAAGCTCGCGCTTTCGTAGGCGAGGGAGACATTTTCTACTTGCTTACAGCGGAGCCAGATGCCGACTACGATTGGCTGCATGAGCTCACAGCCGGTCGAGTGGCTCATATCGAGGATGAAGAAGAGACGAAGTTGCTGGAGACACGCCGCTTCACTTACCGATGCGGATGCAGCGCGGAGCGCATTATCCCCGTAGTCCGTGCCATGATGAGGGACTTCGCAGATGTACTTTCTGAACAGGGCAAATTGGAAGTTTCCTGCCCGCGCTGCGGAGCGAGCTACACCATCACACGCGATATGGTGAGCGAGCAAGGATCCGCGCCGGATGCTTGCTAAAGTCCCTTTTCACTAAGCGGCAGGCTTGTTCTGATCATCCTTTTTTTGGAACTTGATTGTATCAGAACTCGCCTCTTTCTCCAACGGCTCAACCCATATTTCCAGCGCTCCCTCCGCATAGATGCCGTACGTAGAAGTGGGGTCAATGTTGCGCATCTCTGTGTAGAGCGCGCGCAGCAGAGCAACGGGACCTTTCTCTCGACGCACGTGCCCCGCAAAAGCTGCCATTACCATTTGCCGTTCCACCGGGGAGTATGTCCCTTCGGCGAGCAGTTTGCGGATGTAAGAATTGGCCTCCGGAATACTCATAATTTGCAGTTTCTGGACAACCCCGTTCTGGGATGGGTCGAAAAGGGCGTGATTAGGTACGCGCAAGTCGGTGTAGGATAGAGCCTCGCGTTGCAATTCTTCCTTATGCTTGCCGGAAGCGCGCTCGGCCCGCTTCAGCAGCTTTTGCTGCTCTTCAAAATCATTCAGCAGCTTGGTAAGCGCCGCCGCCGCCTTTACAGGATCGTCCAACTCTTCTCGAGCCTGCACAGCGCCCCGTACATTGCCATTGCCATCCACCACGGCAAAGCATGGAATACTCCACACACCGCCGGGCAGACCGCGTTTACCCATTACACGTTCGTATTCACGTTTTTCCTTTTCATCTGGCTGCTGGTACACCGGCACGACCAAATAATTCGTCGAGTTGAGGATACGATACATGTTTTTCTCATGTTTTTTGATGTACATTTCGTACATTTTGATGCTGATGTCGTCGTAGTTGGCACCATAGCAAAACATGACAAATGCCTTATCCTTGCCTGCCTTCTTGAGGGCATCCTCAAAGGTACGAGATTGAGAAGCATGAGCCAGACTGCACCAGAAAGACAAAAAGGCAATGCCGAGACAAAATAGTAGTTGCGTGTGTTTCATGAGTTCTTTTTAAGTTTGCCGTACACGTAGAAGCCGACGATATTACCAGTATCCCACTTGTCCCCCTCGCGCAGCAAGCGGACATAGCGAGCGCTCGCCTGGGCAGAGCGTAGATCGACGCGCATGATTGAGCCGTCAATTTCTACCTTACCCCCCGTGTCCTCCCAATTTTGACCATCTTCAGAGGCCTCGATTCGGAAGGGGCGATCATTTTTGATAGCGCAATCGAAGAGAGCAACCACACCGTTCAAGTCACTACTGGCTTCCAGTTTCACAGTGATGCCGGTATTGCCCTCGAACTTAATGGGGATAACGCCACCATTTTTTTGCAGCACACCCCAATGCAGGCAGGACTGTTTGAGGGCATTATCATCCAGCGTCACCCCGGTGCGGATGGATCCCTTGGCAGACACGATACGTCCGGAGAAGCCGCGGAACTTAAATCGATTCTTGGGGAAGTGCTTTTTGCATTTCTGCATGGCAAGTTTGCCAATAGCCTGGAAGGTGTAGTTATCACCATTGGTAGCTGCAGTGTGGATGGCCTCGCCCAAACCTGCCCACGTGCTGTCGCGATCTTTCTTGCCACTGCGCATGCGTTTCATGGCAGAGGTGATCAGTTTGCTAAATTCCTCTTGGAAGCGGTCGGCACCTTGACCGTTTGCCTCACTCATCTTACCAGACATCTCCAGTCCCCATGTGAGTACGGAACCGGAGTAGTCTGACTTTGCCATGAGGATGGAAAGCGCCGTCTTCATATAGTCGAGTTTTTCAGCCTCAGTCTTGCAGCCGGCAAACTGTGCATTGAGTAAGGGGGTCACATCCCATCGGTTGATACCAAAGTCCTCGCATTTCTTGAAGAAAGCAGCAAATAATTTGTTGCGTTCCTTTTTGTCGGGTATGAGCGGCAGTAAGTTCGGGTATATGTAGCGTGCCTGGAATGTGGCTGCTACGTTATGATATTTCTCAGCCAGAGTGTTAATTACATCATTGCAGAGGGTCACCCATCGCTCCTTATTTTCCGGAGATTTTTGTTTAAGGAAACCGGCGTAAGCAAGCCAAGCCGGCCAATTGAGCGGCTGCATTTGCACAGCTGCATCAAAGCAATTAAAGGCGGCCTTTGTCATGCGCTTGGAGGCCAGAAAATCGGCCATGGCCGCCAGCTGGTCAGATGCGAGTGTTCGCGTGGCATCGGAGTATAAGTCCTGCGTCAGGATAAGAAATTCCCAATCATGCAAGCCCCAGAATGTTTTGTGCATACCATGCTGCCAATAGATTGAGTACCCTTTTTTCCACTCGTTACCAACGCGCACTGTGTAAGCGCAGTGACCGGGCTCGCCCATGGTCATGGCGGGGATGCCTGCGGCAAGCGCGCCATATGCTCCATAATGCGAGCAGGCGCCGCACACACCACCAATCTCGCGGTGAGCAAGTGCGGTAATGTTGTTAAAACGCTTCATGACCGGCGCCAGATACTCCCCGGAGAACACGGAATCACCTGCAACATTGCGCAGACGGTACACCAGCTGACCAGATGCGCCCAAATAACCTTCCACGGGCAGGCGCACATTGTCTCGTTGCCAAGCAAGAGAGGCCGGACTACCCCATGAACGACATTCATTATTACCCGTCACGATGCGCGTCTCCCAATAGGCAAGGGTGTCAAAAATTTTATTGAGGCGACCCTCTCTATGACTGCCGTAGTAGTAGGAGAAACGCTCCATCATGTCCTTCTTGCTCCAGCCTTCACGCGCAAATTCCGTAGCGGTTGTAGTGGCGATGCGACGAGCTGTTTCGTTGTTGATATCCTCCGAGTATCTCGAAAAGATTTGCGCCATATACTGCAGCCCTTTGCCTAGCCCGCCAGAGGGACCGGAGTACAGGGTGTTGCACAGCCATCCGAGGTCTGAAGAAAGGGCATTGAGTACGGTAATACCGCCGCGTTGCCCGGAAACTTCCTCCAAATCCTTGATACCAGCGCGGCGAATCAAGGTAATAAGCGCCAAATCACGACGATTCTCCGGGGTTTTCAAATACTCCATCACGCTCTCCGCCGTTGGGTTTTGCCCCAGCTTGGCAAGCACGCGTTCCTCGAGTTTTTCATAGAGTTCGTTGGGCTTTTTCCACTCCGTTCCCTTAAACTCAGGATTGTTGTAAGGAGCACCCTTAGCATCTTTTTCAAGAGCGCTGATGTACTTGCGTATGGCAGCTGCATATGAATTGCGCACTTTAGAATCCGGAGCCTTCGGAACCACATTCGACTGCCCTGCTATTTCCGGTGCATCCTTGTCTTCAGTAATGCCCACCAAGTCCGGGTCACAATCCGCAAGCATATAGGAAGAGAAATCGCGTTCTGCGCCATTGTCAATGGAATCGTCGCTCTCCAGCGTCGTATCCTGCGGAGGGGCATCTGTTGTCACATCGTCCTCCCCTTCCTCAAATCCCTTCTGCCAATCATCGTTGGCAGTGGTATCCGCAATTACAATCCCTCGGGGACGTGTAGGCCTGTTGGAATGGACAAGCTTGCGATTTTCTTCTTGTTGTCTGAGACGCGCTTGCCGGGCCGCTTCCACATCCGCCTGCGCACGGTTCGCCATGCTGTCGCGCAGGTTCATCACCTCAAGTAGCTTTTCACCAAGAGGATAGCATAAAAAGCCGGCCAGTATAGTCACTACAACGGCGGCGAGCAGTTTGAATAGGTTGGATGTCATCTGTACTATGCGTTATCGCGGACATTTTACACTACCCATGCCCGATATAGCAAGCCATTTATCTGCATTACCAGAGCAAACGCACCAGAAAATGTGTCTGTCATTTACGATTTTCGATGGACAACATCGTACACAGGCAGCATTTTGCCGCCTCCCGCCCCTTTGTAACCACGTCCGATCACGGCTTCGGGACATTCCGTCCGCCCCGGTTTCGCATCCCCGCGCATCGCGCGCGAACTTTCCAAATCGCACATCGTACGTTGACTCTTTTTCCTGGGACGGATGTGGACGGCGGCTGCAATTTTCACACATACGCAGTTACGCCACCTTTACTTAAATGAGCTCATCAGCATGGCCCCGTCTTCTGCCCAAGGATTTGTACTGATTCCGCGCAACGTCGTGTCCTCCAACCCGCTCCCAGCGTACAAAGGATCCTCTTCATCATCCACCAGAACAACAACATTACGTTTGGGAATGCGTCGAGCGCGACCAGTGTGGACGGTCGTACTCACGACTTGGCGGGATACGCCCGGCTGCAGGGAATTTGCTCGGCTTTCCAGCTCGCAAAGATTCTCTCCCTTCACCACAGTGGACGGAGCACTCCTCCAGACCAGCGTGCCTACGCACAGGGCACCCAAACCAAAGGCTGAAGCGCTCAACGCCACTCTCCGCATTCCGAAGTGGTCCATAAGCATGGAGATATGCTCCCACACCAAGCTGTGCATAGGACGGCACACCATCTCGCGTTCCACGCGGCGACGAAAATCCTGCAAAAAACGTTCCTCAAAATAAGCTTCCGGAGTAGCCTCTACCCGCAATACACGCAGAAGCGCTGTGAGCTCCTGCGTCTCGTCTTGTTCACCGGAATGTGCTGATTCTTTGTCCATGAAGGATAGCTGTTGTTGTGTAGGCTCGAAAAGATAGACTGTCGTGTATGGTAAAATGTTCAAAAAAAACCGGTTTTTTTTGTCAACGCGTAAGCAGAAGAGGGCGCGGGTGCATCTGCACCACTCAAATTGTAAGAAGGAGGAGGCAAGAGTTGCTCACCGACTTCTGCCAGCCAGTCATCGACCAGTTTGGCACCCTGCTGCACCTGCAAATGACGTTGCTGCATGGTTTCGCGGGTCAGCGCCTGCAGCGTGTCCATATCGTAAAGTACGACTCCGTTCAGCTCTCCACATGCGGGGTCTGCATTACGCGGCACGGACAGATCGATGAGAAAGAGAGGGCGACCACCCCGAGAAGCGCGGGCTTGTTCCACGACTTGACGAGTCACCACATAGACTGGCGCTGCGGTGGAGATAATTACGATGTCGATTTGTTCCAAGAAGGGCACCCAGTCCGCAAAGCGGATGACCCTGCCGCCTACACTTTCAGCAAGTGCAGCAGCACGCTCATAGGAGCGATTGGCCACAAAGATGCTCTGTGCTCCGCGTGAGCGCAAGCTTTGTGCAGTGCTACGCGCCACTTCTCCGGCCCCCACCACCAACACCTTCGCGCCGGATAAATCTCCCAAGATACTGCGTGCAAGCGTCACAGCCGCTGCTCCCACAGACGTGGGACCGGAAGTAATACGGGTACTGCTACGCACTTTTTTGCCAATGGAAAAGACGTTCTGGAAAACACGGTGCACAGTATGTGCCGCAGTACCGGCATCGCACGCGGCTCGATAGGCGTCTTTCAGTTGCCCGAAGATTTCAGTTTCGCCGATGACCAGAGAATCCAGTCCTGCAGCGACCATGGCCAAGTGACGAAGAGCTGCAGACCCGCTGTGCATGTAAAAGGCATTCTCTGCTCCCGTTGCGTTTTCTCCAAGGAAATAGGCAGCCACAGCATTTTTTGTGAATGCTGAGTTCGCAGAAATAAAGTAAAATTCCGTGCGGTTGCACGTGGAAAGCAATACGCCCTCAGCAGCACCACTCTCGCGACACAAATCACCGACGATTTTAACCAGTTGACGTTGGGGTACAGCAAACTTCTCACGCAGCGCTACGGAAGCTGTGCGGTGGTTGAGTCCCAGACAGGTCAAAACAGGTTGCATCTCCATGTTCATTTGCTTGTCGTACCAGCCCAGCGGCAGATGGCCTCTACCAGGCTGGGAATTGTGTGCAAATCAGCCTCCAGTGTGGGGGGCATTCCCAATTTTTTAAGCGTAGCAGTGGTGACGGGTCCCATGCTCGCCACACTGCAGTGTTCCGGCAAGCTCAGCCCCATGCGCACAAAGTTAGTCGCAGAGCTGGAGCTGGTAAAGGTAATGAGATCTGCTCCTTCCTCCAGCAGCAAGCTCGCATAACGCGCATCTCCCGGTGCTACATCGTAGGCAATACATTCATCGACAATTGCTTTACGCTTATCCAACTCGCGGCGTATGACATCACGCGCCTGTCGAGCATGCACCCAGAGCACGGTGCTGTTTGCCAAACCTCCGAAGTCATCCGCCTTGCGGTCAAACTCCGCGATGAGTTCTTCTGCTACAGCTTCCTGCGGCATCACATCCACCATCAGCCCGCGCTTACGGAGTTGCTTCGCAGTACCGGACCCGAGCGCAGCAATTCGCGAACCACCCAGCTCGCGCAAATCCTCATACACCGCAAAAAATGCCTCGAAAAAGCGTTCGACCCCATTGGGACTCGAGAAGACGAGCCAATCGTGGTGAGGGCTGTTCACTACAGCCTTGGCGAAAGCTTGCTTATCCGGAGGAGGAACGATACGCAGCGTAGGCATCTCCACCACTTCAGCTCCCAGCTCACGCAAGGAATGGCTCAGGGTACCGGCTTGCTCCCGCGTGCGCGTCACAATGATACGTCGTCCGGAAAGAGGCAGGCGTCTGCGCCAATCCAATGTATCGGCAAGCCGCACGACATCACCGATGATGACGATAGCCGGGGATGAAAGATGAACCTTTCGTACGTCTTCTGCGAGCGTAGCCACGGTGGCCCGCACGCACAACTGGCGCGCTGTTGTGGCCCACTGCACAGCGGCAGCCGGTGTGTCGCCCGGGAGGCCGGCGTTCTGCAGCGCTCGCATGCTATCCGCCAACCTGCTCACACCCATGAGCATGACTCGGGTGCCAGGGGTAGCAGCTATAGCGGCAACCTCCGGCAAGCTGTCTCCTTTTTCGGGGGCAGTGTGCCCGGTAAAAATTGTGAGTTGGGAGCAACAGTCGCGGTGCGTCACCGGTATTCCGGCGTAGGCAGGTCCGGCGATGGCAGAGCTGATACCGGGAACCACCTCAAAGTTCACCCCAGCCGCCTGCAAAGCAGCGGCCTCCTCCCCTCCGCGCCCGAACACATAGGGATCTCCCCCTTTCAGGCGCACAGTGCATACATACCGCTGCGCGCATTCCACAAGCAAACTGTTGATTTTTTCCTGGGGCAGGATGTGGCGTTCTCCGCGTTTTCCAACATCGATGAGCTCGCAATCCGCACGGCACCATCCGAGCATCACTCGCGGCACCAGCGCATCGTACACCACGCAATCCGCCCGCTCCAGCAGTTCGCGTCCGCGGAGCGTCATGAGTCCGGGGTCTCCCGGTCCGGCACCCACCAAATACACGCAATGTGGCTCTTCTTTCGTCATTACTCCGCGTCGGGCTGAGTTTGCTGCTCAGTCTCGCCAGCCGATTTCGATTCGGCGGGTTTTGACTCGGTTCCTGAAGTCAGGGATTCCTGTTTGACCTCTTTGGACGGAGCAGTTGTTCCCGGTGCGAGGGAAGCATCAACAGGCGCCTCGCCTTGCTGGGATACAGTGTGGGATGGAGCTTCGGACTGTCTCGGTTGCCCTTGTTCTGCTGACTTCTGCTCAGGCGCAGTGGGAACTCCAGTGTCTTCATCACTCGGTGGCGGCGTGCTGGCAATTGCCGGTGCAGCGGCAACGGTGCTGCTCAACTGGAACGGCTCCTGAGCAGGCGCGCCCGCAGCGCTACGTCCTATACGAAGAAGTTGTGACACCGTCACCAGTTTGAATCCTCGCGCCAGCAATCCCTCCACTACTCCTTCCACAGCCTGCAACGTGGAAGCATGGATGTCGTGCAACAGGATGATAGATCCATTGCGAGCTTGCTGCACAGCGCGGTTAATTACCACATCCACTCCGGGGTGCTTCCAATCCACTGTATCGACGTCCCAAAGTACACTTGGCATGCCGTACCGCGTCATCATGTAGTCCACAATTGATGAGTTAGTCGCCCCATATGGCGGGCGCATCAAAGCAGGCATGTGACCGGTAGCCTCCTGTACCACGGCAGCTGTACGATCCATCTCGGACGCAATCTGGGCGCGGCTCAGTTTAGTGAGGTTGGCATGATCCCATGTATGAGATGCTATTTCATGTCCCTCAGCTGCGGCGCGAGCCAGTATTCCCTTGTTTCTCACTGCGTTTTCTCCAAGCACGAAGAATGTGGCGTGAACACCATGGCGGTGCAGTATATCCAATATCTTGGGAGTGCAGCTTGCACTCGGTCCATCATCAAACGTGAGTGCCACATATTTGCCCGGCACGCTCACGCGAGCCACACGTCGTCCCGGCACCACGGGTCTGAACACCTCTGCCGTCTCCTTGGTTGGCTTTGCCCCCTTCCTGGGCTTGCTCACATCCTTTGGGTGTTGCTTGATTGGATGCCTCGGCGTAATCCTTGTCGTTGTCTGTTGATCCCCTACTGGCTGCTCCTGCGGTTCGTTTCCCTTATTTGACGAGCAACCCACGCTCAGCGAAACCACGAACGCCATGAGCACGATTCCGAAAAACCTTTTCATGATGTTTCCTCCTTGCGGAGGTTCCATTATACGCGCTTCAATTATGAAATCAAGCCCTACGTTTTCCCAGTGCAAACACATTTAAGAGAGTTAATCAACAAAGAAAATACTCTTGTTGACTGATATCATCGTTTATACGTATAAAAATCGTGACAACCAACGCTCCTCATGATGACGGCTCTAAAGACACCCCTGTATGTGTTAATGATTCGAAAAAATCTTCGCAACGCGCACATTATTAATAAATCGTACATCGTACATCCGACATCGTACATAGGCAAACGCATTTTCTAATGCGTCTGCCTATACGCCGAGCCGAGTGTCCCAGAGTTCAATATGGAGTCGTGGGCTAAGGCGGACATGGTGGGCGAGACACATGGCGGCAACGATGGGGAGCAGGCGACGGTATGAGGTACGGTCTGCGGCGCAGGGCATGAGGAGAATTTTCTCATTCGGGAGACCGAGCTGGGCGATGTCGGCCCAATCCTCTTCTCCGGTAACGACAAACTTGAACCATGAGTGCGGGAGGGAGGCAAATGCAGTCAGCACACGGGGTTGTAAACTGTTGGGCAAATTGCCGGCATGCGGCAGCTTGGGGGACACATTCCATTGATTCACACGTAGCAAAAGCTCCGGCGGCGGGAAAAGAGTGCCATTGGTTTCCACCTCGATCACGTAGTCTGGCGGGAGCAAGAGGAGAAGGGCTACAAGCTCGTTAGCCTGCAAAAGTGGTTCTCCGCCGGTGATAATCACGCGCTTGGCGGGGAGTTCCCGCAGACGTGCTGCCACCTCATGCAGCGGCAACTCAATGGAATTGCTCCATGAGTGTTTGGAGTCACACCACGAGCAATGCAAATTACAGCCGGCCAGACGCAAAAAGGCTGCGGGAGCGCCCGCACTCGTTCCTTCCCCCTGCAGAGAGAAAAAGATCTCCGGGGCATGATTCAGGCGTGCAATATGCATGGTGTTGTGCTAGGATGAGCGGCACCTCATACATACCAGAAACGGCAAGTAGGGTCAACGCAAATCAACTATGCACTCATCATCTCAGCTTCGCATTCTCTTCGTGTGCCTCGGAAATATCTGTCGTAGCCCGGCTGCAGAAATTGTATGTCGAACGGCATTGAAAAGGGCCGAGTTGGCAGGGCGTGTCCTGGTGGATTCTTGCGGCACAGCTTCCTATCACGTGGGCAGTAAGCCGGATTCGCGTATGCTCGCCGCCCTGAATCGCGCCGGGTTCGGATATGATGGACACCGCGCGCGACAGCTGAGGCAGAGCGATGGGATGCATTTCGACCTCGTCATCCCTCAGGATGCAGAGAATTTGCGCGATGTGCAGCGAGTGTTGCACGGGAGTACGGCGAAAGTGCTCCCCATGAGCAGGTGGTTCCCGACGGGATGCACGCTGCAAGAGGTGCCGGATCCCTACTACGGCGAGGCAGCTGACTTCGATGCCGTGGTTCGTTTGCTGGCGGACAGCATGCCGCAGCTTGTGGAGGAACTGCGTGCCAGAATTAGCGTGTGATGGTGATACTACCGTAAGAATCGCTCCGTCCGTTTTGGTCGCAGTTTTTATTCTGGTCGAAGCGGATGAAGAGGTGCGGGTCTTCGAGTGCTTTATTGACGGTAATTGTATAGACGTTGTCCTTAGCAGTTCTGCCGGCAGATCCATCGTGGACATCCTGCGATACGAGTTGCGAGCCGTCGTAGAGCGAGACAGCACGGATATTGGCCGAATGGCGTCCCCGCGTGTAAGTGAAGGTCACGTTGTAGGTGCCAGGTGTCGTGATAGGTAATGGCCCGGCTAGCTCAATGGGTACACTTGATCCACTCACGACATCCGGCGTCCACCCTTCCATCAAGTTAAAGCCTACTCCCCAGTCGCGAGCTACAACTTTAGCGGATCGACCCAGGTAGTTGTCGGGATTGAGAGCTTCCATGGCTTGGGCATATTCCCGAATTTTTGCAGCAGCTCTGGCTCCCACGTGGCGGCGCAATATGCCGATACTGATGGCGTAGAGAGCTTGCTTTTGTTCGTTGGAGTACACAGGGTCTTTCAAGAATATCTCTGCTTGGGCGAGAGCCGCCTGCCAGCCTTTGCCGGCATCTTTGCTGGTTTCGATACTGAAAATCTCATTGGACAAATCGTAAGGAGTTATGAGCTTGCGGGCGTAGCCAGTTTCGTTTTTGGGGTCAAGTTTCCTGATTTGCTCGATGACGCGCCTCAAGGTGTCCGGCGGATTGATGCCCGGCAGGCTGGCGGCTTCGCCGAGGAGTCTGGCCTTCTCCACTCCTTTGGCGCTGCTTGCCTGAGCAAGTAATTTTTCCTGTTTGTGCATGGCCGCCATGGCATCCGAGATAAGTTTGGCGATTTCGGAGGACTTGGAAGACCGCATGATTGGACCGCAGATTGTGGCATAATGGCGTCCATCTTTAGTAAGCATGAAGATAGCGGGGTAATCTGTTGCATCCGGTACTTGCAGCTTGCCAAATCTTATTTTGTCGGCCTCCTTGCGTTTGTCAGTCAGCACATTGGGCACGGGTACTTCCATGAACACGGCATGGCCAGCCGCCTGTTTCACCTTGTCAGAGTTCATGAGCGCGCGGCTGACCTTGACGCTGTTGCTATCCCAATCCTCCGCAAAGGCGAACAGGATGTAGCCATCGTCTTGAAGTACAGCCTGAGCTTGCTCATAAGATTCAGCTAGCACAGGAGCGCCTACAGCGGGAACTTGTATCACGAGACCGAAGGTCAGAAGGATTAGGGACAGATTTCTCATGAATCAAATGGAAGGTTAAGTTGAATAATGGGGGAATCAGGCAGCTGGGTTACCATAGACGAAGATGCCGCGCAGGTGAAAGAACTCCGGTCCGCCAGGACGCAGGATGCGCACATATTTTGCCAAAGGACGAGATGAACTCAAATCCACCGACAGAACCTTCTGTTGGCACACCCCAAGCTGCGCGACATCGTGCCAATCATTATCTCTGCCGGATTCGGATACCTGCACTTTCATGTTGTTGAGACGATACAAGTTGCCATTGGTTGTCACAAGCGCCACGCCGGTGAGATTCGCCTGCTTGGGGAGTGTGACCACTACCCAGGCATTTTGGTCTTTGCCGGTGTGAAAGGCACCACCAACGCCAGGCTCGAGTACACCCCAATGTGCACACGGCTTATCCCAGTTGGAAGTGGAAGAAGCGTGGATCATCCCGCCGCGTGATACGAGCTGCCCGGGAAAAGTCGGGGTGTCAGGCAGTTTGTCGGGAGGATTCTTGTACTTGGATGGCAGGGAGGAAGCCAAGGAATTGTAGCTATTCAAATCGCCGGCGGCCTCTGCGGCCAGAATTACGGGATTGAGCAAATTCTCGCGATCATTATCAGAGTTGCTAATACCGCCACCCAGCGCATTTGTCATCGCCGCTAATACGCCCGCCCTCTTGTCATCGGGCAAAGCTTTCGAGAGCTCTGCAATCCACGAGAGCATCACGGTGGCGTAGTCCGTTTTTTTCGCTACCTTCTTCAGTGCGTCGCTCAAAAAACCCAGCGCAGCATCGTCCTTTTTGGGGTTGATATCCAACAGATCCAGCTGCTCATTCAGCATCTTTTCCACATTCCAGCGCCCTTTAAAGGCCTTGTCCCATTCCGGATCTGGCCCCATTCCTTGTACATGATCCCAAAAGGCGAGAACCACACGGCGCAGCTCGTCCTTATTCACGCCTTTCATCCTTTTGAGGCTAGGATACACAAGTTGGCAGAGCATGGTGGCTGTCATCTCCGGAAAAGCCTTGGCGAGGTTCATATTCAGGTTACCGCAGAGTTGCAGCCAGGGGGTGGGATCATTCGCGGCTGTGGTCATCAGGAAATTAGAGTAGTCACGCCAGGCGTAGTAATTGAGGGGTTGCGATTTGATGGCGCCCAGGTAAAGCTCTCGTGCCTTGTCGGCATCACCGGGTGCGTACAGGTTCGCGAGACTCAGTTGCGCGCGCGAAAGATTTGTCTTTTTTTGCTGTTCCGGCGAGAACAGTTTATCGGCCATGTGCAGTGAGCTAAAGACGTGAACTCCTGAGAATACCTGCCAATGTAGCCCACGCTGCCAACTCAAGGAGTATGCAGGCGTCCATTTGCCATCCACCAACACGATATAAGAGCAGTGGGCAGGTTCGCCGGATGTGATGGCAGGAATGCCATTGGCAATCGCGCTGGTAGCACCGTAATGTGATAATCCGCCGCATACGCCACCAATCTCGCGAGTGAGTTGGTTGAAGCGACCATCATAAAATTCGTTAAAAGGAGCATGGTAAAAGGGCCCCTGCACGGTATCGCCATAAATATTGTAGGTTCGGTAGGGGGCTTGCCAGCATGCACCTGTGTAGCGATAAGCGGGCAAGTGCACGTACTCCTGACAGTACCTCATGCTGTTCACGGAGCCAGACTGGTCATTACCACTGAACACGGCATCCATCACACCACGCCCTTTCAGGCCGCATACCACGCGGGTTTGCCAGGGCGAAAGTTTTCTGAAGCTCCCGTTGAGTTTCCCTTTTCTCCATGCTTTCGTAAAAAATTTGATGCGGTTCAGGGCATCATCTTGAGCAAGTTCCTGGCGAGCGAACTCTAACGCTGTAGAAGTCGCAATGTTGCGCTCCATGATCGCGTAGGGCATTTTGGAGTTGCTTTGCGAGGCCCTTCTGAGGATGGCCAGGGTCTCACCAATGTGAGAGTCCTCACCGGAAGAACTCAGCTGAGAGGCCCAATCCAGGTTGCTGCCTACCAGTTCGGCATATTCGGCAGACTGAGGGATGGAATGCGGTGCGTTGAGTTCACTCTCGAGCACTTTGATACGGTGCTCGCGCATGGCATCCATGCGGGCAAACTTTTCAGGCGGTTTAGTACCGGGAGGTATGCTCTTGAGGTATTCCTCATGCTCTTTCTTGAGCTTTTCGAGAGTCGCTTGGCGCCGTTCATCCCTTTTAGCGCGCATTTGCTCGCCCCTTTTTTCCATCGTAAGCATATTGGCATCTGCCAGCAACAGACGGTTGTGCGGCTTCTTTAGAAATTGAGAAATGGCGACGGGATCCGTTGAATGGAGATCTTCCTCGATGAGCTTGATGATCTTGGCTGTAGCCTGCTCCGGGTGGCTCCAATCCTGAGCCGTTAGAATACGTTCGGTGTAGCTGCCCGGGATGACGCGTGGAATGTGCAGTGTATCGCATAACTTGGCAGGCAGGTACTTGCGAACCCATTCGGATTTACAATAGCAAACAACTGCGCCCGCTGCCATGACCAGGATGACACCGATGGCTGTTTTTTTGATGAGTGAATTGGACACAAGAATGATAGGGTGAAGATGACCGAATTAGTGAGTGATGGTGACCATACCGTATGAGTCGCAATACCCCGAAGGGTCGCTATCGTGGCTTTGGTCGAATTCGACAAACAGACGTGGTTGTTTTATCGGGACTGTTACTGAAAGCGTGTAGATATTATTGGCGTCTTTGAGACCGCTTCGTCCTACATGACGATCCTCCGCCACTTTGGTGCTGCCATCGTAGAGAGTTACCGCCTTGATGCACGCGGCGTGCCGTCCTTGCGTGAAGCTGAAAGTAACTTTATACGAGCCTGGAGTTGAGATAGGCAGACTGCCTTCCAGCTCGAGGGGGGAACTATAATCTTGCAGCACAGCGGGAGACCAACCTTCCGCCAGAGAAAAGGAGGGAATCCAATCGCGCACAGCATAATCAGCAGTTTTGGCAAGGACAGTGTCAGGGTTAATCGCTTTCATGGCCTCAGCATGCTTGTATATTTCTTTAGCACCCTTCATGCCGCCGTGACGGTGCAGAAGACCGATAGCAATGGCGTGGAAAGCTTGGCGCTGCTCATCGTTGTAAGTGGGATCGTGGAGCCACTCTTCGACTTGACTTAAAGCGTCTTTCCAATCCTTGTTGCGCTCTATGTCAAGCGCTTCTCCTGCAAAACTCATCGGAGGACGCAATTTTTTCTGGTAACCAGTCGTATCTTCAGGGTCGAGCTTTTTAAAGCTGTTGACCAGTCTGTCAGGCCAGTCCGGCGGCTGCACATCCTTGATCAACGCTGCTTCGCCAAGAAGCCTTACCTTCTCGATTCCCTGTGCCTTATCCGCCTGCTCCAGAAGAGGAGTTTGCTTGATGACGCCTTCTACCCGCACCCGGAGCAATTCGGCAATTTTTGTGGGATCGGGAGTACGCATAAAGTCACCCCAGATGACGGCGCTATGGCGGCCATGTTTGTTGAAGACGAGGATGGCCGGGTAACTGCGGGGAGCAGTATCCTTGTCGAACTTCAACGCACCGTACCGTTCATCTCGTGCCTTTTTCAACTCATCCGTGAGTACATTTGGCACAGGCAGCGGCATAAAGACAGCGTCCCCCGCAGCGGCTTTTACCCGCTCGTCCTTCATCAGCTTCTCCATCACTTTCCGGCTATAATCATCCCACCCATCGGCGTAAGCAAACAGCACGTACACGCTGTCCTTTACCTTATCTTTGGCTTCGGCGTAATTCTGCGCATATTGAACGCCATGTGCCGACAGGATGCACGCCGCGAATAAGAAACTCGAGAGAAACGTTTTCATTGGGTAGAGCCGCGGGATTAGAGTTATGCAGCAGGTTCTCCGTACACATAGATGGCCATAAGATGGAAATACTCCGGCCCACCGGGGCGGAGGATACGCACGTACTTGGCGCGTGGTTTGGAGGCACTCACATCGGCGCGGAGCACTTGCTGCTTGCATTCGCCGAGATCCTCTACCAGGTCCTTCCAGTCATTGTCTGCACCGGTTTCGGAAACCTGAACTTTCATGTGATTCAAGCGCTGCCTAGACTCAGGGGTAGTAATAATGATGATGCCGCTCACATAGGCCTGTTTTGGCAACGTGATGGTCACGCAGGGGTTTTCGACTTTATCCGTGCAGAAGTGACCGCCAACACCCGGTTCTAAAATGCCCCAGTGGAAGCATTCGTTGTTCCATGCGGGGTGCGGATGACTCACGCGCACCAATCCTCCCTGGGAGACAATTTTTTCTGCGAAAGGTTGAAAGGCAGGCAAAGGGCCCTTGGCGTTCGGCTGGTGATATTTTTTCGGCAACGCCCGCGCCAGCGAGTGAAAAGCGGTGATATCTCCGCTTTGCTCAGCATACGCAATAAGAGATCTTAGCATTTTTTCGCGCTCACGATCCGAAGTGCCGTCATCTCCGGATCCTATGTTGTCGATGAGAATTTGAGTATAAGCGCGGCGGAGCTTTAAGTCCGCTTTGTCGGCCAAGGAATTCCCCCACGCCAAGATAACGGGTGAGTACACGGAAGAATCTTTGGTATATTGGGCAATTTTTGCAAAAATCTCCACGCCTTTCAAATCCTTTTGGGGATCCGTACCGAGAAGAGCCATTTGCGCCTCTGCCAGTGCCTCGACAGCCCAGCGACCCTTATTCCCGGGATCCCAGTCGGAGTCCGGCCCCATGTTCGATACATGCTTCCAAAAGTCGCACAGGATGTCAGCATGCTTTCCCATGTCACTTCCAAGAGCCGTCTTCAATCCTGCGTACACCTCGTTCACGAGTAATTCAGCCGCCATTTCCGGATAAACGGGGGCGAAGTTCTTGTTGACGGAGGAGCAAAGCGAGATCCAAGCGTCGGCATTTTTGGGTGCCATGCGGGCTAAAAAGCGAGCATAATCCCGCCAGGCGTAATAGTTGATCGGCTGTGCTCTCGTTGCGCCTTCATAAAATGTTTTGGCTTTTTCGGGGGCAATATCGGCGTACATATCACCCAACTTGCGCATGGCTTGGGAGAGTTGGGTCGCCTCCGTCTCTGCAGAGGAGAACATGCGGTCCACAAGGTGCAACTGGCTGTACCGTTTGATACCGCTCACAGGTTGAATGTGCAACTCGCGCTCCCAGCTCATGGAATAGGCGGGAGTCCATCGGCCCCCCACCAGCACAATGTAGGAACAGTGCCCCGGCTCGCCGGAGGTTGTTGCGGGTATGCCATTAGCGAGAGCTGAGGCTGCGCCGAAGTGGGAAAGACCGCCACAAACGCCGCCGGCCGCATAAGTTGCAGCGCAGAATTGATCCGGATACAGCTGCAAGAAGTTGTCGTAAAACGGAGCTGATCCATAGATGCTCTCGCCGTATATGTTGGTGGTTTGGTAGGAGCACTGCCAGCAGCAATCAAGATAGCGATCGGCAGGCAAGTGCACGTGGTCTAGACACCACTGTAGATTGGCGGCTGATCCGACACTATCATTGAGGACGGCATCAGCGGCCTTTCCCATCCCCTTGTACCCCCCAAGTATGCGGCGATGGTGGAAAGGGAGCTTGTCGTAAATCTTATTGAGGCGGTGACTTCGGTGATTTCGGATGAAGAAACCGGCGCGCTCTACGGCGTCATCCTGCGTCCATCCATGGCGGGCAAACTCGATGGCCGCGGCAGTGGCCATATCGCGCTCCACTCGGTTGTCCGCAAAATCCGGGTATTTTTTGGCAATTTGTGCAAGTATGGAAACTGCAACGCCTGGTCTCGTGCACTCACCGGATGAGGAAAATTGGTTGAGCCAATGGAGATTATTGCCCAGTAGCTGCATGGTGCGTTTGGCGAAAGGATCAGCAACGATTTGCGCCAGTGAGTGAGGCTTGGCAAGTTCGCTGCGGAGAGCTTGGATGCGCTCATTAGCCGCCTTTTCCTGAGCCAATTTTTTCCCGATGAGCCGCGTTCCTGGGGAGAGTCCTTTGCGGATAGCTCCCACCTGCTTTTCAGCCGCCACGAGGTTGTCCACGTAAATTTTCTCGTCTTTTTCCCAAGCTGTCCTGCTTGCAAGTTCCGAGTTTATCAACGAATCTTGCTCTAAAATGAGCCGATTTTCCGGATTTGTCAGGAATGCTCGTACGGCCTCGGCATCCGTACCCGTCAACCGCTCATCGACCATGCTGCGTAATTTACGGCGCAGAGTCTCTCCATCTGCCCACTCCTCCACGCTCACCGTGGAACCGACATAGCCATCATCCCACGTTTTCCTGACACCCAGAGCATCGCACCACGTCGCCGGAAGATACTGTCGAGACTTTTCCGGGAACTTGTACCCGACCACCCCTCCGGCTACACCCAGTAGGATAAGTGCGAACAAGCTTGTCAAAGCCGCTTTCAAAGCTATGTATAGCGAATCTACCGATCTTGAAAATTACCACGCAGATCGTTGTTGCGCAGGGATGGTGGCGTATCCAAATCATCGGGTTCCGCGTCATCCGGCATGCGATTTCCGCCGACGGGAACGTAGCGGCTGGGAGGAGCGCCACCGTAAAGTGCTCCTCCGCCGTCGGATTCGTTCTCATTGAGATCGTGCAATACTCCGGTGTGCGCTCTGACCACGGGGGGCATGGATTCCTCTTCCCGATCACGGCGAACACTCGGCTGCGGAGAGGAGAAGAGGTCAAGTTGACGGGGATTTGGCGCCACAGGCGTCGGCTGTGAGTCTTCGTGAGGCTCGGGAATATCCCTTGTCTCCTCTTCCTCGTCGTAAAGATTTTCATCCTCTTCCTCGTCGCCCTCCTCAGATTCCTCCACTTCGGCTTCGTCAACCTCGGGTTCATCTTCAGGAGTCGCGTCGAGTTCAGGAGTCGCGGATACGGTGTCTGCATCATCACACGTTTCTTCCTCCTCTCCGGGCTGCTCATCGCTGCCGTCCGTTTCTACCGCCGGTTCTTTTTCTTCCGGACGCAAAGGCACCGGCGCAGCCTCACATGCGGATTTGAACTCCTGCGCATCGATTGAGGCAATGAGCGTGACGCGCACTTCCTCACCAAGACTCGACTTCACAGAGGCGCCAAAGAATATCTGAACGTCGTCGTTGCCGAGTGCTTCGCGTACCACTTCCATGGCCTGGCGAATTTCGCTGATAGAGAGGGAATCGCCCCCGGCGATGTGCACGATGGCTCTGCGCGCGAAGCGCAAGGCGCCATGGTAAGAGGAAAGTGGGGAATCTATGGCAGCGCGGGCGGCTTGCTCCGCACGGTCGGCTCCATAGCCGCTGCCGGAGCCGAACACGCAGCGCGAATCACTATTCTCCAAAGCTGCTGCAAGCTCATCTAAACCCAAATTGATAAGACCGGGAGAGGTCGCCATCATCGGTACCGATGCAGTGGCTTTGGCGAGCAGGCGATCGACTTCCTCGAATACCTCACGTGCTCCGCTGCGATCGATGAAAAGTCCCTCCATGTAGTCGTTCTCAAAGCAAAAAACGATGTCAGAGTGACGAGCAATTTGTTCGCGTGCTTGCTCAGCCTGTTCCAAGCGGCGTTTGCCTTCAAAGCTAAAGGGCATCACCAGCACGCTCACGAGGAACACGCCAGATTCACGCGCCAGTTTCGCCAGTTCTGGCGCTGCGCCGGAACCTGTCCCCCCACCAAGTCCTGCCACCATGACCACCAGTTTGATGTCCTGCAGCATTTCCATAACGCGCTGCCCGCTCTCTTCCATGGCCTGCTTACCCACCTCCGGGTCGCCACCGGAGCCAAGACCGTGGCTGATTCCTTCGCCCAGCTGAATAAACTCCACATTGCCGCAAGCGTTCCCCACCCGCTCATCCAGCGACATGATGTAGAGACGCACATGATCGGCGCTGGAGGCGTTAAAACACTTGAGTACATTGGCACCGGCACCGCCGATACCAACGATGGCAATGCCGCCCTTCTTTGTCTTTTCTTCGCGATATTCTAGCATTGTGTAGAGAGGTTGGTATTATTTTCCGCGTAAAAGCACTCTGCGCAACCAGTCAAGCCAAGATGGCCAGCTTGTAGCGCGTGCCGTTTCATCTTCGTATTTTTGTGCATAGCGGATCAATCCGATGGCAGTAAAATAGCGAGGATCGTTCAAGTAGCTTCTCTCTTCCCCCATGGGCTGCATAGGCCAACGTTGCACACGCGTTCCGAATACCGAGCCTGCCAACCCATCCAGTCCCCTCATGAGGCTTGTTCCGCCGGACAAATACACCTCAAGCCCGTTCTTTCGCCACAGTTCATCCGGCACGCGGCGCTTGACCCTTTCCAGAATGTCACGCATCCTGTCTTGTATAATCTGGTTCAGTTCACCACGCATGATGGCGACACTGCGCAACCCCGTATCGGTGCGGTACAATGCGAGCGAGCGATCCTTCGTATCGCCAACAGCGTTACCCTCGCGGCATTTCAATGCCTCCGCAGCCTCCATGGACACGCCGTGACCGGTTACGACGATAATGTCATTATTAATGGTACGCCCGCCGGCGGGGATGCACCCGCAGGTTACAATTTCACCGCCCTTGTAGCAAATGTAGTCCGTGGTGCCGCCACCGATGTCGATAACCAGTGCGCCACTCTCTTTCTGCGATCTCTTGAGCACGCGCATAGATGTGGCCAACGGAGCAAATACCATGCAACTCACTTCCAACGGCACGTCCATGGCGCATCGCAACGAGTTTTCCAACCGTGGACGACTGCCGTGGATAACGTGGCAATTTACATCGATCGTGCGTCCACTGAGCCCCTCCGGAAAAAGAGTCGGAGGACGCCCGTCAATAGAATAACCGCCCAGTTCGCGATTGATCACGAAACGATCTGGTACCAAATCTAGGTTTTCCGCCTTTTCCTTCGCACGTGCCAAAAATTCTTCGTCTATGAGCGTTTCCTCCTCCGGCAATCGATAAGAGCCTGTGTTCGATTCTCCGTAAATGTGTTCGCCAGTTACGCTGAGGTACACGTTCACAATATCGGCGTTAGCGCTGTTCTGAGCCAGTTCCAAAGCGTCGCGAACGCATTGGCGCGCGAGCTGGGGCTTTTCAATCTCACCTTTGAGCACACCGGCACTCGGTACACAACCAACCCCGATGATGGTGGCCGTTGCATCTGGGCGCACCTCACCTACTACCATACAAGTTTTTGATGTTCCAATCTCTAATCCGACGTATATTTGTGATTGTGCCATTGTGGATCTCTCTATTTCTACTATTGTACGATGAAGTTCCTGCACCATCCTACCACATTCCATCCCCTTTTTTCCAGCTAATTTTCAACTTTTCTTCACAAAAATCGACGCACCGCAATGCTCGGTTATTGAGGGTAACGCGCCTCGTTGCCGCGCAGTTTTTCACCGTGTCATTGCGCTAGGGCAAACACATTTGAGAAAAGTTCATCAGCAGGAAAAAGCTCTTGTTGCCGATATCATCGTCTACACATACCAACAAAATCTACTCAGCGCTCACATTATCAACAAATCGTAAACGCACATCGCACATCGTAAATCGTACATCGTACCTCGTACATAGACAGCCCCCGTCTGCCACCGCCCCTTTCTAACCACCCCCCGATCACAGCTTCGAGACGTCCCGCTCGCGCTTGCTCTGCCAAATTCCGCGCAACGCGTGCTCATTTCTCAAATCGTAAATCGTAAATAACCAACAGTTTATGCTACATTACACGTCGGCAACTGCGTGTTGGGGTCGCTTTTTTCTTGGGACAGATGTGTCTAATGCGTTTGCCCTGGTCATTGTGCTTGCCAGCCCGGAAAAAGATGTGTACAATGTCGCCCCGTGCACGATTTCGATTTTAACGCCAGCCCTTTCATTTTGTTTTGGGAGGTGACGCGTGCCTGCGCGCTGGCTTGTCGACATTGTCGGGCTGTTGCACAGTCAAAAGCTCACCCTCAAGAACTTACGCATGAAGAGGCCCTTGGATTGGTGGACGATATTCGTGAACTGAACCCCGCCATGCTGGTGCTCACAGGGGGAGATCCGATGATGCGCCGGGATCTGCCGGAGCTTATCCGTTCTGCAACGGATGTTGGGTTGCATGTGTCGCTGAGTCCGGCAGCCACGCCTCGTTTGCTGCATGCAGATTTTCCCGCTCTAAAGGCTGCCGGCATACGTAGCTTGAGCTTAAGTTTGGATGGTGCGTGCGCTGAGACGCATGACCGTTTCCGAGGTGTGCCTCATACCTTTGAGCGTACCCTGCAAGCAGCGGACCTCGTCAAACAGGCAGGCATCATGCTGCAGGTGAATACCACGCTTTCAAAAACGACTCTTCCTGAGTTTGAGGCATTTGTGGAGCTTATGCAGCAAATCCAACCGGATGTGTGGAGCATTTTTGTATTGGTGCCCACCGGACGTGCTCAGGTGGAGGATTTACCTGCGGCGGAGGAATTGGAAGGCGTTTGGCAGAGGCTTGTCAATCTGCGAAAGGAGCTTCCTTTTGCGTTGAAAACAACGGAGGGACACCATTTCCGGCGCGCTTTATTGCAAGCTGCCCGGAGGGGGGATAAACCACCGCGCCGACTGATTCCCACGCGTGATGGCAAAGGCGTTCTCTTCATCTCACACACCGGGGAAGTACAGCCCAGCGGCTTCTTGCCCATCACCATAGGTAATGTTCGTACGGATAATTTGACCCGGCTCTACCGTGAGCACCCCATGATGCGAAAGTTGAGGGATGATGAAGCTCTGGGCGGTAAATGCGGTGTATGTGAGTTTCGGCATGTATGCGGCGGTTCTCGCGCTCGTGCCTACGGAGTCACCGGGGACGCTTTCGCTGAAGAACCACTCTGTAGCTTTATCCCCAATGGACTTTCCGTCAATTCTTTGTCATGATTAACATCTCTCGACTTTGGTCCGGTATTGACCAGCCTGCCGACAACCTGCGCTACGGGTTGCACAGTTCCACGGGCTGCTCTCCCGAATCGTCGCGCACGCGCAAGCCCATTGTGGTGTGGAATATCACGCGCACCTGCAACTTGCGTTGTGTGCATTGCTACGCTGATGCCCATGCGCAAACCTACCCTGGAGAGCTTACCTTGGAGCAGTGCTTTGCAGTGATCGATGACTTAGCGGATTATGGGGCCAATGCGTTGCTGCTGTCCGGCGGAGAGCCTCTTTTGCATCCACATCTGCCTGAACTTTTGACGCGAGCGGCTGCTCGTGGGCTCAAAGTGACCATTTCTACTAATGGTACGCGCATTACCCCGGAGTGGGCTCAACGTTTCAAAGATTCCGGAGTAGCCTACGTGGGAATCTCGTTGGACGGCATTGGTTCCGTGCATGACCAGTTTCGTGGGGTGCCCGGCTCCTTTGATGCCGCCATTCGCGGGTTCCGCTTATGCGAACAAGTCGGACAGAAAACAGGTCTGCGCCTCACCTTGACACGCGGTAATGTGCAGTGTATGCCAAAAATTCTCGATTACATTGAGAATGAAAATATTCAGCGTGTTTGTTTTTACCATCTTGTGCCCACTGGGCGCGGAGTAGATGTGGCGGCGTTACTCCCGGAAGAATCGCGCTCGGCGTTGGATATGCTGCTGGAGCGAGCCACTGCCTGGCATGCCGCCGGCAGTACTCGTGAGCTGCTTACAGTGACTCAACCGGCGGACGGGGTGTATATCCTCCTGCGTCAGCTACGTGCAGGAATGAGTCAAGCCGCGGCGCAGACGCTTCGTCTGCTCTCATGGAATGGTGGTGGTGCAAACAGCTCAGGACGTGGCATTGCTAATATTGATACTCAAGGAAGTATTCATCCTGACCAATTTTGGCAGCAACTCACTCTCGGCAATGTCAAAAAGGAGCCCCTGTCGCGTGTGTGGGAGGCCTCTCTCTCTCCCAGTGCGCAACAACTACGTGAGTTGCGCGGTAGCGACGATCCGGTCGAACGTCAAAAGAAGCTCAGTGGTCCCTGCGCCACATGCCGTCACTTCGCTTTATGCGGCGGCGGCTACCGCACCCGAGCTGCCATTGTCAATGGACACTGGTTCGGCAGTGATCCGGCTTGCTATCTCACTGACACCGAGCGCCAGACGCCTCTCCCGGGAGAAGGAGAGAGCAAATGAGCGCAAGACAAACGCATTTGAGAGAAGTTCATCAGCAGAGAAAATACTCTTATTGACTGATATCATCGCTCATACGTATCAAGAAAATCTGCGCAACACGCACGAACTTTCCAATCGTAAATCATTGGCATCCCATAGAAATTTACAAGGAGACAAAAAAGGTGTTTGCTGTTTTGCTCCATTACACCCATAATAGA
>CANRJD010000021.1 GCA_947630815.1 uncultured Akkermansia sp.
CGGCTCCTCTCTCCTTGCGCCGCTCTCGCAGCCCCTCCATGAACCGTGTCTTCGAGGCCCCCATCGGCAGGGGGTGAGGCACACTATACGCCTCTCTCCCCGATTCGTCAAGCTATTTCCTAATTTTTTTTACTTTTTTTGCTCCACCCTCCCCTCCCCATCTCCTTCCCATCCCCCTCCTTTCCCCGTCACCACGCGCCTCCGCAGCCTTTTTTGCCCATGTGTAATTTTCCCAAATCTTACATCGTACATGGGCGCCGTCGAGCGCCTCCCGCTCCGCATCCCCGCGCAACGCGCGCGAACTTCGCAATCGTACATCGTACATCGTCCATCGTACATAGGCAGACCTCGTCTGCCTCCGGGCGCCTCTAGGCGCTAGGGTCTATCCGTCTGGCAGCGAGGAACGATTCGATGTACTTGGCCAACATATCCCACTCGAGATTGACGCAGGAGCCGGGAGAATACGCAGGCATGATGGTGCGCTGCCACGTGTGCGGGGTAATCCAGAACTCAAGCTCTGACCTGACTCGGTCGATAGAAGCGATAGTAAGTGATACGCCGTCCAGCGCGATGCTGCCTTTGTCGATAACGTAGCGCAGGTCGGGGACGCGCACGCGGAGCATGTGATCCTGCCCAACGGGGGTGATGCTGACGAGTTCACCGGTGGTGTCAATATGCCCGGAAACGAAGTGACCGCCGAGGCGGGAGGTGGGGAGCATGGCACGCTCGAGATTGCAGAGCGAACCGGCGCGGAGTTGTCCGAGCGAGGTGACACGCATCGTTTGAGTGAGCAAATCAAAGCATACGGCTCCTTCGACGATCTCATCCACCGTGAGGCAGCACCCATTCACCGCGACTGAATCCCCGCGCGAAAGTTCGTGCGCAAAGGGGACGTCAACTGTGTAGCGCGCGCCCTCTGCGATGGGGGTACTGTTGCGCACGCATCCCGTACATTCCACTAACCCAGTAAACATGGTTAAAATATAGCTTGCAGCGCGACATTCTGCAAGCTCAAAGGACGTCGCACGACAATTTTAACGTAAACATGGTTAAAATAACGTGAACATGAGGAACATAATCACCGTGGGCAGGAAAGCCCAGATGAACAATTTCCCGGCGCTGATGCCGGATTTGAAATACTTGCCCAAGATGGCTTGACCGGCGGGGTTAGGAGCATTGGCAATCACAGTGAGACCACCGCCCGTCACCGCGCCGGCAACAATGGCGTAACGAATGGCCTCCGGCAAGTTGGGCACCGTGCTGGAAAGGAAGGTGACGGAGGCATTGTCGTTAAAGGCAGTGAGCACGCTCGCCACGCCCATCGTCGCTTCTGCGCCCAGATCAGCCAGGGCCTGCAGCACCGGCTGCATCCACCAGCCCTGCACGCCCCCGAGAATGAGTAGCCCTGCAAGGAAGAATGCCACCAGCAAGGGCACCTTGATGGAAAAGGCATTCTGGTACTGCGGGGTAGCCATCGTAAAGCCCAGGAAGAACATGAAGCCGCCGATGAAAATAGCGGGGTGATGAGCAAACGTCACGGTCCATGCTAGGAAAATGATGGAAACGACGTAAACCCAGATGGGAATGACATCCTGTCGATCCTCCCAAGATGTGGGCACAGATCCGTCAAAAGACGCATTCTGTCGCTGAACTTCTGCAAGGCGCCTGAACTCCTTGGTGAATACCGCAAAATAAATCAAATTGGCCAGGACAATACCGACAACGGCTTTCCAGCCGAAATGCGTGAACATGTGCGCCATATCCCAATTCCATTTACCCGCCACCATCACAATGGGGGGCGCCGCAAAATGCGTGAGCGTGCCGCCAACCGATACATTCACGAAGAGAAGCGCAATCGTCGCATAGCACAGGCTTACGCTGGGACGAAGCTGGTATATCTTCTTGCCCAGCAATATGGCGGACAGCGTCATGGCCGCCGGCTCGGTGATGAAGGAGCCCAACAGCGGCGCGATGCAGAGAACGGAGAGCCACCAGGCCGCCGGAGATCCGTTCCCAAACGATGCCCCCAATTTCAGGGTATTCTCCGCCAGACGATAGATGGGGCGCGAGGAAGCAATGACCATAATCACCGCCACAAAAAGGGGTTCGGTAAAGCTGGTATCACGGTCGATGTAGCGCAGGAAATCCTCCATCGAGTAATAATGCTGGCACACCAAGCAGAACGGCACAATCCAGAGCCCGAACACCACCTCAACCTCTCCCAGGAAATGACAGAGCGTGGAAATGAACGAGACCGGCACACGCTGCTCCGGATGCAAAATGCGGAAATTCTGCGCGCGCAATTTTTCTTTGTATCGCTTTTCGAGCCTGTGGGCCAATCCCTGGAAAACGGGTGCGAGAAAGGTGTGCAGAATCGCCAGCAGAAAGACCAGCGTTGCGGCCAAATTAAACTGATCCACCTCCACGCGATGTTTCAGTTTCTGCCAAAGCGTCATTCCCTGCTCGTTCGGAGCATACGTAGCCAGCGGCACAGGGAAACGGCTGTATTGATCCCCCTTGCCCGTGTAATGGTGCGACCATGCCGGCGTGGGGCCATCGGGATCCACATTTTCCACAATTTTACCGCAATCCGGACATATCGTTCCCTCCACTGGCGGCTCAAACGCTGTCTTCATGCGGATGTGATCCAGCACGCTGTGTCCGTCGTAGGCGTGGTGAGGGTAGGAAAGGTACTTACGGAGGGATTCGGCGCTCATGGCATTGGCCGCTTCCCGCAACGCAGGACGCACATTTTCGGGCACCCAAGAGGCCGATAGCAGCTGCTCCTTGAGCTGTTCCTCCGTGAGAGCAGGGGCGGAGGCATCCCGGGCACGGGCATCCGTCGACGCCTCTGCAGCCTTATCTGCCCCCTCTTGGGCCGATTCGACCGCCTGCAGCACCTCTGCCGCATCTTCCTGCTGCGCCGGGCAGGTCATATTCACCAGCATCAGCAGCGCTATCAGAAAAAAAATCTTTTTCATAGTCAGCCTGGCATTGAAGCTTGGGTAAGCTTTGGCAACATACCACAAACAATCGCCGATGAAAAGCTAAAAGTTCCGCGAGCAAATTTCTAAATCGTACGTTGACTCGTAGGCGCCCCATTGCGTTGCTTCGGAGTCGCCTCACGACTGTTGCTTCGGAGTCGCCTCACGACTGTTGCTTCGGAGTCGCCCCACGACTGTTGCTTCGGAGTCGCCCCACGACTGTTGCTTCGGAGTCGCCCCACGACTCCTCACCCCTACGGGGCAAAAGCTGCGCTTTTGGCCAAACTGGCTTACAGCCGTCGCCAGTTTTCACCCCTACGGGGCAACGCATCCGCGCTGTCCATACGAACTTCCCGCGCCGCCGGCCGTTTCCCCGCGCCTCTGGCGCGCTAGCATTCAAATCGTACGTCGTACATCCAACATCGTACATGAGCAGCTGCCTCGCAGCTGCTTGGGGCCGTCGTGCGTGTTGACTCACTGGCACCACACTGCCAGTTCGCCCCTGCGGGGCAGCGCATACGCACTGTCCATACGCACTTACCGCCCGCTAACGCGTGCTCCCTCATCGGGGCAGTCGTGCGTGTTGTACATCGTACGTCGTAAATCGTACATAGGCAGACCCCGTCTGCCTCCGTCGTACATCCAACATCGTACATAGGCGCCGCCAAGCGCCCCCGTCCCCCGCCCCTTTGTAACCACGCCCGCACACGGTTGCACGACATCCCGCTCGCACTTGCTCCGCCAAATCCCGCGCAACGCGCGCAAATTCGCAAATTGACTCACCGGCACCACCCTGCCGGTTCGCCCCTGCGGGGCAGCGCATACGCGCTGTCCATACGCACTTACCGCCCGCTAAAGCGTGCGCCCTCATCGGGGCCGTCGTGCGTGTTGTACATCGTACATCGTACCTCGTACATAGGCAACCGCATTTTCTAATGCGGTTGCCCTGCGGGTTGCGTGGGGAGTTTAACGCCGAGTTGCTGCAGGAGATTGGCAGCATCCTCGGAACCTTGTTCGGCGGCGGACGTCAACCACTTGATACCTTCTTTCCGGGAGCGGCGCACGCCGGCACCTTCCACGTAACAGGCGCCGAGGAAATACTGCGCCCGTTCATCGCCCTGGACAGCTGCGGCGCGGAACCACTTGACGGCTTCAGCATCGTCGCGATCCACGCCCGCGCCATCGAAATAGCACAGCCCGAGAGCTGCCTGAGCCGGGATGTAGCCTCCCTCGGCCGCTTGGCGGTACAAGCGTGCGGCTTCTTCGAGGTTTTGCTCGGTACCGGTGCCACTTTCGTTGCACACACCCAAGTTGTAAATTGCTTGCAGGTGACCTTGACTTGCCGCCTTACCAAACCACTCGAGAGCCTTGGCGGCATCTGCCTTGACACCTTCGCCCTTGGCCAGGTAGCGACCAATGCGGCACTGAGCCTCGGCGTTTCCTTGCTCTGCAGCGGCCAGGAACCAGCGTGCAGCTTCTTGCGCACCATGCTCGTCGCTTTCTTCGCAATGGATGCCCCATTCGAGCTGCGCTTGTGCGATACCTTGCTCAGCGGCGGCTTTCAACCATTTGGCGGCCTCAGCATCATCTTGCTTCACCCCCTCCCCTTGTGCGTAGCAACGGGAGATTGCGTACTGAGCCGGAGCAAAGCCTTGTTCTGCGGCTCGCTTGCACCACATGGCGGCGGCGGCGGCGTCTTGTTCAACCCCCTCCCCCTTGGCAAAGCAGAGAGCGAGGGCGCATTGACCCTTGGCATTACCCTGCTGGGCAGACTCGCGGAACCATTTGACGGCCTGCTGCATGTCAGCATTCACTCCGGTACCGAGTCGACAGGCCTCCGCCAGCATGTACTGCGCTTCGGCATGACCGGCTTCTGCTGCCTGCCGGTAGAGTTGAGCGGCCTTTGCCTCATCCTTTTCGACCCCCTCTCCGTGTGCATAGCAGAGCCCGAGACGCAGGGTAGCATCGCTCACGCCCTGGTCGGATGCTTCCTTGTACCACTTCAACGCCTTTTCCATGTCCTTCTCGACGCCTTCCCCGTTTTCGTAGCACAGTGCAAGCTGTAACTGCGCGTCCGGGAGGCGTTGCTCCGCAGCTTTGCTCAGCCATTCGACAGCTTGGGCGGGGTCCTTATCAATTCCCTCGCCCTGCTTCAGGCAGAGACCAAGAGCGAGTTGCGCCTCCGGCATGTTTTGATCGGCGGCTTTGCGCAGCCACTGCACGGCCGCTGCGGGGTCTTTATCCACTCCTTCACCCTGTTCCAAGCAGAGAGCCAAATTGTACTGGGCCTGTGCGAGACCCTGTTCAGCTGCGGCGCGGAACCACTTGACAGCTTCCCGGGTATCGTCGTTTCCGTCGGCGCGCATGGTCAGGCAGATAGCCAGTTGAAATTGCGCCTCAGCATCGCCTTTTTCTGCGGCGCACCGGAGCCACTTCATTCCTTCTTGGATTTCCTCCTTGGTGAGGTCGTCGCGAGGGCTGGTGAGCACGAAGCCCAACATGCGTTGTGCGGGAACATGACCCTGCTCAGCAGCTTTGCGCAGCCATTTGGCAGAGTTGGCGGCATCGGGTTCAAGTCCATCGCCCTTGGCAAACGCTTCGCCGAGGCAAAACTGCGCCTCGACAAGCCCCTTGTCAGCAGCTTCGCGCAACCAGTGGAGGGCGACCAAAAGATCCTGCTCTACGCCTTCGCCATCGCGGTAGCGTTTGCCCAGCAGCAGCTGTGCTTCAGCGTGACCGGCCTGAGCGGCGATTTGCAGACACTCCAGTAGCTCGCCTTCCTTGGCTTCCGTAACCTTTTGCTGCACCAGAAGCTCGGCTAACTTCATGGCGGCTTCGCCGTGATTTTCCGCCACCGCTTGCCGCAGCCAACCGGCGGCTTCCTGGGTGTTCTGCTCAGCGTTTTCGCCCTCCAGCAACATCTTGGCCAGCTCCACTTTTACTTGGACTGTGCCCTTTTCTGCTGCTGAGCGCAACCAGCGCAGCGCGTCGCCGGTGTTATCGCCTCCCTTTTCCAGCAGGCAGTGCGCCAGCCAGTACTGAGCGAGACCGTCGCCGTCTTCTGCGGCGCTCAATAAAGTTTTAGCCGCCTTATCCAGTTCCCCGTTTTTGTATTGCCGGATGCCTCGTTCCGTCGGCGGAACATAGAGTTTGCCCGCCTGCCACATCCCGGTCGCTCCTACGATCAGCCCGGCCAGAATGCCACCGCCGAACCACCAAAAGCGCCGATTCTTCTGCGACGCGCTGTCTGTCTTGTTCTGATCTTCGTTCTTCATGGATCTTGTCTGGCAACTTACCACCGATTATACAAAAAAACAAGGATAATCTCAAGGCAAACGCATTAGAAAATGCGTTTGCCTATGTACGACGGAGGCGCTCGGCGCGCCCATGTACGATTTACGACGGAGGCAGACGGGGTCTGCCTATGTACGATGGACGATGTACGATGTACGATTGCGATTATAGCGCGCGTTGCGCGGGGATTTTTGCGAAGCAGGGGCGAACGGGATGCCCTGAAGCCGTGATCGGGGGTGGTTACAAAGGCGCGGGACGGTGGCGACGAGAACGCCGCCTATGTACGAGGTACGATGTACGATTGCCGAATTCCCGCGCTTGCGCGGGAAGGCCTAGCAAGTAGGAGGTTCTAAAAGATAAGATGGGAGACGATGAGCTTCAAAAGAGCCATACCAAAGAAAATGGATATCTTCCATATTTTGAAATTACGTTTACGTCGATCTTCTTTCTCCATGGCAGCACAAATCAAAGGCTCTGCTTTGATGATATCATCCAGAAATTCCTGTGCCGTCCTAATCATGCGATTACACCGCTGCTCGTACACGCTACTGTTTTTATCGAGGGCAGGGAATGTTTTGAGTTCCTCGTACGTTTCGTAAAAAGCGATCATGTGTCGATAATAGTTTGGGATACACTTAACGACTATATGATGATATCGTTTGTACGCATCTGTACCCAACATCGCTTCAACCCGCAATCTGAGGCTGCTACACCCCCGGCAAACGCATTAGGAAATACGTTTGCCTATGTACGATTTACGATGTACGATGTACGATTTGAGGAATTCGCGCGCGTTGCGCGGATTTGTTCCGGATGGCGAGGTGTACTGCTATTGCGGTTTTCGTGTTCGGGAATAGGCATAATCAACTGCAGAATGGAGTTTGTCCCGGATCAACCGATACTCATCGTCAGCAATGCAACATGTACCGTTCTCTTGAATTCTCCTACCCAAATCCAGCAAGTAGTCAACAGCCGGGACGTACTCATCAGAATACTTCGGCATCAGTTCCCTAAGTATCAATTCGTCTTGTCCACCATATATGCCACGTATCTGGCTTGCGCGATGTGCGGCAATCTGTGAAGCTTGTATACTTGCCATCTTCACTGCATCTCTCGCCAGTGCAGAAGCGCGTTGCAGCAGCTCTCTGCTCTCCGCAGAAGCCTTAATTGCACCTGTTGCCAACCGGCCGGATTGCCGTAATAGATCGATCACATCGATATTCGTCGCCCCGGACAGCTGCTCACACAGTTTCACCGAGGCCTCTGCTTCTCCAAAGCTTTCATCGTACTCTCGCCAGCACCTGCGAAACCAAGTTTTATCCTTCTCATCCTTCGGCTCCTCGGATGCATCACACCTAGTCATGGCAAATCACAAAACCTCTTTAGACTCGCCGATGGCAACGTTACTTTTGGAAGCTGTGGAGTAGCACACGTAATTACCGCCAGCCAACTGCACATTCCCTCGCGACACGAGCCCAACCGCACGCCTCACCGCTTCGGCACGAGCTACGCGGAACCGCTCCGCATATTCACTCGCCGGAGTGACGCGCGGTACTCGGAACAGCTCTCGCAGGCTATTAAACATCTTCCTCATGCTTCCGTCAATAAAGCACGTCCCGTCCTCCGTACCACTACTCTCCCGCGAGAGAAGCGATATAAGCGTCGCGCGCCATAACGCCCTCCTTATAGCAGGTGCCACCATCCTTGTCAAGCACAAAGCAGCTGCGAGTAGGGCAAACGCATTTGAGAAAAGTTCATCAACGAAGGAAGTACTCTTATTGGCTGATATCAATGTCCATACGTATCAAAAATCATGACAACAAGCACTCATCATGCTGATGGTTCTAAAGAAGCCCCTGCATACGTTAATGATCCGAAAAAAATCTGCGCAACGCGCACATTATTAATAAATCGTACATCGTACATCGTCAATCGTACATAGGCAGCAGCCTACGGTTGCTGCATTGCCTATTGGGGGGGCGCTCTTTCTTGGGACGGACGTGGTTTGTTCTATTCTTTCTTCGTTTCGGCTTTAACGGCCTTGCCGGTGTCCTCTCCATTGGTGAGCCATGCCATCGGGACGCGCACAAAGCGGATCGTCTGCCCACCATCTGACTCGAAGAGCACGCCGAAATAACCGGGCTCCAACGGACAAACGGAAGAGTAAGCATAACTGCCCTTGCCAAACTTACGCTCCACCGGCCAAGTTTGACCGTTGTCGTAGCTCATCTTGATGACAGCGTCCTTGCGTCCACCAACGGGGGAGGCGAAAATGATACGGCTCTTGCCACCACGAGAACTGTCGTCGGCGTGAGAATAGCGAGCCATGCCGTTCTGGCAACCGGGGCTGGGCAAATCATTGTTTGTTTCGATGGGACTCCAAGTTTCACCACCATCCTCGGAATACGCCACACGGCGACCGCCACCACCCCAGGCGCGGGACGCCACATAGAGCCCGCCTTTATCCGTCTCGGCCACCGATACCTCATTGATGCCCTTACCGGACTCGGACTTCTGGCCGAGCTTCCATGTCTTGCCTCCATCGTCGGAGTACGCAGCGGTAAGCACCCAGTCGCCGAACTTCACGGCCTCATTGAACACGACCACCAAACGCCCATTGTGCGCCCCTCGCGTAAGTTGCACGCCCGAGTTGGGCCCGCTGCAAGTAATCGTGGCATCCTCATGTTTCGTGGTTTCAGTCACATCTTTCGGTTTACTCCAACGCTTGCCGTTTTTGGAGAAGCAGACAAAGTTGCGCAGGGTTTTGGGATCTTTCCAACCGGGGCTGATGGTGCCGCGCTCGCTCACTCCCGGCGGATAATACTGGAAAAAAAGGACAACTTGTTTTTTGATCGCATCGTAAATAAGATAAGGATTGTTGTATGTCCCTTGTTCAGGATCGCTAGCAGCCAGAGTGGGCTTGCTCCAAGTCTTGCCGTTGTCCCGGCTCACAGAGACTATAATCTCGTTACTCCCCTGGTCCGTGGCGCGCTTTCGTCCCTCGGCCGCGGCGATCAGCAAACCATTAGCATTGATGATGCTGGGGATTCGAATGCTTGGGTAGGAATTGCCTTCCCTGGCCTTGAAAACATCCTTTGCATGGTCGTAAGGGACGAAGTTTTCAAGGTCTTCTTTGGTTTCCTTGGCGGTCAGGTTCCACGAGAGCAAGGCTGCTCCGAGGATGACCAATGTGCGTGTTATGTTCGTTTTCATGACGAGATGAGGTTAGTGAGAAGATGAAGAGTTAGTTTGTTTCGGGAGGAAGAAGAAGAGAAGTCCGCAAACGACCATCAGGAAGCCCGCAATGCTCAGCGGCACGCCCAGCGCCACCCCGGAATCCATCAAGTACCCGCCCAACCACGATATGAGCGCGCCGGCGGAGACAGAGGTGAGGTTCAGCAGACCGTACCCCGTCGCGGAAAATCGCTCATCGATGTGCGACCTCAGCACTGGCATCAGTGTGGCATCCAACGAGCCTTGAGCCACCCCCTGCATGGAGACCAGCGCCACCGTCGCCGCAAGCGAGAGGGCAATCGGCACGCCGAGCGCCGGCAGCATCGCCACGATGACGCAAGGTCCCGCCAGGCAGAAACAAATGCCCGGCACGTAGGCGCGCGCGTTCTTGTTGCTCCGGTACCACATATCCGCCACGACCGCCGCCAGCAGCACCGCTGCGTATTTCGCGATATTCACCCACATGGTGGCCATCGGACCCGCCTCAGCCTCCGAAATCTTGAACATGTCTTGCAAGAGCCGCGGATACCAACCCATCAGGAACCAGTTGGCAAATCCCGCACAGGCGTACATGATGAGCAGCATGGCCATGGCCCGCCCGGTGAAGAGGCTGCGCAGTACATGGCCGATTCCAAAGTCACTCGTCGGGGTGGCGTCGGATGTCAGTTCAACAGCGGCGGCCTCATCATCCTTGCCGGCCTGCGGATCATGCAGGAAGAGTATGACGATGATAGCGTAGGCCACGCCGATGAAGCCGAAGGTCTCGAAGGTGAGGCGCCAACCCAGCGCACAGGCGGGATCATTGGCAATCCACGCGCCAAAACCGGCCAGAATTTGTCCGGCGTAAATGCCGCTCATGTGCAGCCCGGTAGCCATGGAACGCGTGGAGCCGCGATGGTAATCCGAGATGAGAGCCAGAGCTGCCGGGATGTAGAAGGCCTCGCTCACTCCCATGGCTCCGCGCCAGAAAATCAATTCCTCGTAGCTGGAGGACTGCCCGGTCATCCACGTCACGACGGACCAGACGACGAGCGAGCACAGGATGATGAACTTGCGGCTGAAGCGATCCGCCAAATACCCTCCCACCGGACTGAGTGCCGCATACACGATGAGAAAGGCGGAGGAAACCATGCCGAACTGCGCCTGCGTCATGGCAATGCCGTTCTCCCCGCCTTCGGTGATGGATTTGTTGAGCACGGCGAGCAGCTGGCGATCAAAATAATTGAGCATCACTACCACCCACAGCACGGCCACCGCTATCCACGCCCATTTGCCCGGCCCCCTCCGAGGGTCATACTTGGGCAGCGGCGCAGAACGCAAACCGCCCTTGATGCCCAAAATCACCGCCAGGACTGCCACTACCGCTGCTATGAGCAAGGTCATGTTCGCGTAGGAACTGCACCAACGTATCGCCCCTCCGAACATTTCGCCGAAGAGTTGCAGGATAGTGCCGAGAGCCATGAGAATCGCGTCCAAAAAAGATGCCTGTTGCATAGGTAGAAGCCGTGTGGGTTATTGCGGGGTGACGGTGTGGATGCGCGGAGTACGTACACCCGGGAAGATCTCCCCGGAGACGGTGTAGATGCGCCCGCCGGAAATGACGGCCGGGAAGGTGGCTATACCCTCCGGCAACTCGCCCACCTTTTCCCACGCGCCGGTGGTTGGTGTGTAGGTGTAGATGGCACGCGACTGACCGGGATGCTCCGCCGGAGTCGTGCCTTGGAGCAAGGCGCGGTAATAGTTCCCGGGATCTCCGCCAATGATGTAGAACTTCCGCTCCACGACCGGCAGCGGGGTCGCCATCCCCACGAGTGTTTCCGGCATCTCGGCGTTCACTTTGGCCCACGTGTTGGAAACAGGGTCGTAGCAGATCACATCGTCCAAGTACGTGCGCTCAGGCTGTCCCTTGGCGTCCGGGTGCAGGGAGCACCCACCCATCACATAAATCACGCCATCCATCACCCCGGCAGCGGCCAGCATGCGCTCGCCGGGCATGGTGGCAAGCTCCTTCCATCCTTCGACCGGCTGCTCCAGATCCAGCACGTAGCAGCTGTTCAGCGCCGCGGTGGAATCCGGCTTTTCCTGACCGCCCATCACGTACACCTTGTTGCCGATCGCGGCGAACGCGGGGTAGGCCACACTGCGCGGCAAATCGGGCAGAACCTCGGTTACCCACTCCCCATCGCGCAGGAACCCCAAGCTCGCCTTGGACAAGTGCCCTTCTGCGTTGCATCCTCCTGCCACAAACATGCCGCGCGGCGTCGCTACGTAGGCAGCGTAGGCCGCCGGTCGGGGCATCGCGCCGACGTTCGTCAGTTTCACCTCTTCCCCTTGCCCGAGGTTATCCGCCACGGCTACATCGGCGTAAAATACTTTCTCCCCGCGCTCCTCCGGCGTCGTTGCTCCCGGCTTGGCATTCGGGAAATTGGCGCCTCCCGTCACCACCAGCAGGTCTTGCGGTCGGTTCTCTCCGGCCGGCAGCACCACAGCCGCCATCCCCGCGCGCCCCGCTGCGTCCTCCACCTTCCCCACCGTCTCGCTCTTCAGTTGGTCTGCGTGAGCCGACAAAGCCAGCCAGCATGCGCAGAACAGGCTCAATCTCATGGTTTTCATCGTCGTTGTCGGGTTATGGTAATGAGGCCGCCCACACCTCATTGGAGCGTTTGCCTGGGCGTTGTTCGCCGTTAAAGATAACGGCTCGGCCATTCCACATGGCGCAGGGCAGCACCGCGCGCGGGGCGGGGATGGAACCCTCCTCTTTCCATGCGTTGCACATCGGGCAGTAGCTGAGGCTTGCACTGTGGAAGCCGGGGTGATTCTGCGGAGAACTCACGCCCTTCACGGACGCATCATCCCCGCCCAACAGAAAAATTTTGCCCTGCGGCGACACCGGAGCAGGTGTGGGGGCAGCGGCGCAAAAACGCGGCAGGTTCGCCACGCGATCCCACCCGTCCTGGGGGGTGTACAGCCATGCCTCAGTGAGCATGTCTCGCACCATTCGTCCACCCTCACCGGGCTTGATGCCAATGCCTCCCATCACGTAAAGCGCCCCGTGGGCTGCCGCCATCTGGTGCAGGAATCGCCCGCGCGCAGGAAGCGCCTCGCCCTCACTCCAGGCATCCATCTCGGGGTCGTAAATGAAGAGGGTGTTCTGGGCATCCTGCTCACCGGGGGCCAAGCTGCCTCCCGTCACATAAACCTTGCCATCCAACAAGGCGGCCGCATGTCCTGTAAGCCCTACCGGCATCGGCGCCAGCGGGGTAAGTTGCAGCGTCCCGCCACTCAGTGAAATCAGCAGACAATCCCGGTACACGCCCTGCTCATTGCAACCGCCCGCCAGCATCACGCCATGCGGTAATGTCACCGCCGCCCCATAGCCCATCGGTTTGGGCAATTTGCCCGGCTCCCTCCATGCCTCAGCTCCTTCCTCCAGCAAAAAAATACGATCCGTCCAACGCTTCGCTCCCCCCTCCCAGAGGGGTTTCTCCGGAAAATTAGCCCCCCCCGCCGCCACCAGCGCGCCCGCGCCCGTGTGCACGTCCCTCACCTCACCGGCGTACATCCCGGCGTACCCTTCCGCATCCGGAAGATTCGGCAACTTTTCCCAAGTCACTCCGCTCCCTGTCGCTTGCGTATCCATGTTAATCGATTCTCTGTTACTATCTACAGGAATTGCCATCCCGTGTCAAGAAAAATCACATTCTACCCCGCGCCGCAGGCGCGCGAATTTCCCAAATCGTACATTGTACGTCGTACATCGTACATAGGCGCCGCCAGGCGCCCCCGTCTCGCGCAAAGCGCGCTATAATCGCAATCGTACATCGTACGTCGTACATCGTACATACTTACAGAATCAGCTTCGATTAGAAGCTGATTCTGTAACCGACCGATGCATCCGCACTGGTCCACCCTTGGCGCCACTCGAGAGAAGCGTCCATGAAGATGCTGCCGTACTGCGTGCCGAGCGGGATGGTGATGCCGGCGCCGATCTCGACGCCCACGGCGCCCACCTCAGCGCTTTCCACCTCAGCGCGGGTTCCGGAGCCTATGATGGCATTGTCGGCAACGCCGGAGCGATCGCCCAGGTCGGCCTTCACCAGCGCACGAGCCTCAAACACCGAGGTGCGGTTGAGTACACGTCCGCCAACGACGCTCTGCATGCGTGCGCCCGCCCCGAGGGTGACGATATCCTGGCTCATATTTCCGGTGCTCAAACCGGCATCACTGTCGGATTCAGCATAGCCCTTGATGCTGGCGTGGCGAGCCTCGACATTAAAGACAGGCTGGAGGGCGAAGGTGCCATCTCCGTTCACAAAGCCGGTGTATCCGACTTCATACAAGGCGCCCAAAGCATAGCCGTCTGTGCTGCCCTTGGTGTGGTAGCTGCCGCTGCCATAGCTGACGGTGCGATCCAGCCCTATATCCGCCCTGCCTCCGCTTACGACGAAGGTGTGCACCCAAGCGCCGCTGCTGGCGCGCAAGAACGCGCTCAGGTAGGTCGTATCCAGGTCGCCCGTGGCAGAATCGGCGGAATCCGTCTTCAGGTCGCCGTACATGGCAGAGAGAGCCAGTCCGAGGGTCGCAGCTTGGGAAACATCGATATCGACGCCCACCGTGCCGCCCCAGCTGTTGAGGGTGAAGCCGGGCAAGTACCCATCGGCATCCAGCTTGTGGTAGCCGCCCTCGCCGCTGATCCAAGCATGCCAGAGGGGCAGGTCATTGCGCGAATCGGCGGGCACCTCACTGCCCATGGTCGTGGTGCGGTTGCGGATCGTCTTGAGTTGGCGGTGTATATCCTCCATGAATGCCGGCGCCAGTGTCGCAATGGACGCGCCGGCCACCGAGGTAAGCGTGCGCTCCAACTCAGCGCCGTTCTTCTGCTCGAACATGCCGATCAGGGCATTCGTCAGTTGCGCGTACGCGGACTCCGGATTGAGGAGAGCTTCGGAGAAGGATTCATCTTGCGATTTATTCTTCAGCGAATCCCACATCATCGTGGCGCCGGCGAGCCCGTTCTTGCCGGCATTCGGCATAGCCCGTTCGAGACGGTTTTCCTGGACATCAGTCGTGGTAACCATCAAGCGGTTCCCATCAACCCACACGTCGTAGTCTTTCAGCAAAGTCCCCGCCCCTTCGAAAGAGAAGTGAATGAAGTCATCGATGTGATTCTGCAGCCCGTCACTCACGGTGAAGCCGGTGAACGTCGGACCATTCTGCATTTCTCCAGCGGTATGGAAAGAAAGTGAACCGGTCCCCCTACCGGCGATATGGGCCTGCACCAGCCCATTCTTCACCGGCTGGTTGCCGAACTCTACTTCCATGGAGCCGTTACCCAAATTCACATTTCCCAGTGCCAGCAGATCCCCGCCCTTACTGACATCGACTTTCAACTTCGAGTCATCGCCGAGTTGCACATCCCACGCGTTGCCCCCCGTGGGCGTCGCGCTCTTGGCGTTGTTCAGGGTGAAGGTCACGCCGTTCGCCACCGCCAACTTGCCGGCAGAACTGGCCCCTTCATCGCCGGAACCAGCAAGTGTGCCCGAGAAGGAGCCGCCTCTCACGGTGAAGCTGCTGCCCGCGCCGCCTTTCAGCGTGCCCGTACCGTTCAGCTCGTTGACTGTCTGCTTACTCGTGCCGATATCCAACGTGGATTGCTCCTGCAGGTTGACGCCTACGCTCTGGATCTGGTCGTCGCCTCCGGCCAAGGCCAGGCTGGACTTCTCACCTACCGTGAGCAAGCCGGTGCCATCGCTCGCAATGGTCGTGCTCTCCAGCTTGCCTTTGCCGCTGTACACGATCTCGCTCTGTTCCTTGAGGGTGATCCGGTTCCTCGAAACCTCCGCTCCACTTGTCTCCTCCTCAATGCCACCGACGGTCAGTTTACCGCCCTGCACGACGAGTCCTTCCTTGCTCTCGAGCTGCTCGCCGTCGTTCAGTTCCCTGCCATAGTCGAAGACCAACGAGCCGATGTGGCTGTCCTTTCCTTTCACCACGAGGTCGCCGTTGCGCAGTTGCAAGTCGCCCGCGATGTTCAGTCCGCCCTTCTCCGTGCCGTCACCCACCGTGAGGGTTCCCTGCCCGGTCTTCCGGAAGGTCGCGCCTTCTTCGCCCGTCAGTTTGCCATCGAAGCGGGTGTCTTGCCCCTGCAGTTGGCTCAGGTGTTCCTTCTGGTCAGGCACAGCGCCTTCCAGCCAGCCATCCTGCTCCAAGGGATCCGCAATTTTCTGATTGCGGAGCTCCACCGTGCCCCTGCCGGTGGCCGATACGGACGAGCCGGTCAACCCCACCAGGTTGTTGATGGTCACATCCCCTGCCCCATTGAGATCCAGCGTCAGTGTGGTGTCTTCGTCAACGAGCGTGGCCTTCATGTTGGACAGATTCGCCGCAGCCTTCATATCGCTGATCGTGTGCGGATCCGTTTGATTCTGTCCCGGATCGGACGTTTCATTGAGCACGAGATAGACGGAGGTCGAGGAGCCGTACAGCACCAGGTCGCCGCCGTCCACTCCCAACTTGAAGCCGCTTCCGTCCAGCAAGCCGGCGTAGGCGCCGCTGCGCAGCATCTCTTTCAACACCTCTTCCTGGTTCTCCGGTATAAACGAGATCTTCGCGCCGCTGATCAAGTGCAGGTAGGTAGCCACATCCTCATTTCGGTGTTCCTTCAGGATGTCCAGAAGCGCTTCATTGCTGAAGTCCATCGTGAAGGAGTCCTCATTCGCATCGTTGATCACGAGATTGCCGCTGGATTGAACGAGATACTCGGTGCTTTCCCCGACTCCCGTTCCCTGATTTTTCTCGGTGAAGACGAATGTGACCTTCGTCTGGTCGCTGCCACTGCCGACGGTGATGGGTCCGCTCACTCCGGTCAAATGCCCGTTCTGGTTGATGACAATCTCCCGAAGCACGCTGCCCGACGTGCCGTTGACATTGATTGTAGATCCCTCCTTGGCCGTGGCGGTATTCACTTTCAGGACGATACCGTTTCTCGTGGTCAGGGGCCCTCCCAAGGTTCCGCTCTTCAGCACGAAGGTGCCGGTTCCTTCATAGTCCTTGCCTTCCCAGTTGCCCGCTGTGCCGTCATCGTCGCCCAGCCAGATCTCATTGTCATGGAAGACGAGTTTGCCGGTGGAGGAGCTGCCTGTGCCCGCGAGCACGAGCGCCGTGCCCTCCATATCGTTCACCAGAACCAGTGAGTTGCCCAACTCCTCATCACCCACGGCTCCATTCAGGCGAACCTTCCCGATAGGTGCATCCTCCAACGCTTCCTCCGGCGTGTCAGTCAGGGTGAAGTTGATTGTTCCCGTGCCGGCCAGACGGGCAGATACGGTGCTGCCCTTGGCCAGCTCCAGCGTCCATGAGGAAGCGGGAACTTCCGTACCTTCTCCGCCGGAGGCGTCCGCGGGCACAGGCTCGGCCGCAGGCGCAAGCCCTGCCACCAATGTGCCGCTGAATTCGCTCAGGTCGCCGGTGATGGTGTTGTTGAAGCCTCCTTGCGCGTTAGCCAGCACGCCGCCGCCTCTCACCTTGCCTGCCTTGAGGGTGATGCTCTTGTTGAGCTCGCTCGCCGTATCCGCGCTGTAACCACCCAACATGTTGGTGGTATTGTCCTCCACCACGATGGCACCCGCGTTCACTGTCGCGGTTTCCACGGCGTCGGTAAACGCCAGGGCGCGCCCTGCCAAGGCGAGCGTCGATTTGTCGTGCCCCAATGCGTCAACTTGCGTCACCTGCACGGTGCTGGTCTTGCCGTCGCCGAGCAGTCTCAGCGTGCCGGTGAAGTTGTTCTGCATGATGCTCTTCTCCGCGTTGAGAGTGTAGCGACCCTCGGTCGATCCCTCGGCGAGCTTGTCGGCGCCGATGGTGACGGTGCCGGAACCGCTCATGCCGCCGCCGACGGTCAGCTCGGTGCCGTTGCTGGCCACCAGTTGCAGCTCAGCGTCACCGTTCTCAGCGAGCAGCTGTGCGTCACCATTGGTCCCAATCGCCACAGAACCGCCGTTGGTGACCTCCGCCACCAGCTTGCCTTCCCGCGAGCGCAGTGAGCCGCCCCATGTGCCTCCGTTGGTTTCCTGGCCGCCGTCGGTATCCCACACGAAGTGGAAGACGCCGCGTCCGGATTGGATGATGCCGCTCGTCACGCCCAGCCGAATACCCGTCTTTTCGGATATCTTGCCGCTCCAAGTCGCCGTCATCCCCTCTTCATTGGGCACTCTGCGGGCTTCCGCTTTCTCCACGATGTCGCCTGCCAGCGCGCTGTTGCCCACTTGGACGCGCAGGGCGGCACTGTCGTCGGTCAGTTTGTCGCTCAAGTCGCTCTGGATGCGCAATGCTCCATCCCTCTCGGCGTACATCAATGTGCCGCCGTTGAGGGTCACTTTCGCGTCCGCCCCCTTCAGGGCCTCCTCATTTGCCACGGAAAGGCGTCCGCCGGTATGGACAAATATTCCCTTGAGTTTGCTGCCGTCGATGTCCAGCTCCAGTGTACTGCGCACTTCATCTTCATCATAACCGGGATTCTTCTCTTCGCCGATGATGATGCTGCCGGTGGGTTGCAGGCTGCCGGGCGTCTTTTCCGTGAAGGTGTAGCTGCCGCCGCTCACATAGACGTTGTGCGGCGTGACCGCTCCATCAATCGTGACCTGCCCGTCAGTCAGCACGCCGTCGAAGAAATAGACGTCGTTCTTCGCGTCAACGTCACCGGTCAGTGTGGCATCGTCAACGCGGCTCCAGTTATCAGTGCTGTCGTTCCTCCAAGTTCCGCCATCGTCGCCCCACCACACCCAGGAATCATAGCTGTAAATCATGACCCGCAGTACCAGCGCATCCCCTCCCTCTTCCCTCTCCAGCGAGAAGTGTCTCTGCATGCCGGTAGCCTTGGGATCCCCGCTCGTGGCGATGTCTTTGAAGAGATCATCCAGGGAGTTGCCGCTGCCGTCCACCACGTTGAAGTGAGCCTTCAGTTCCGAGGGATCTATCGTCTCCGAATCGCTCAGGCCTTCAAACGTTGACCAGTCGATACCATCCGCCAGGCGGTACAGGCCGGCATCCAGGTAGCCATCACTCGCGCTGGCGCCTCGCAATTGAAGTGTTACTTTTTGCCCGCTCATTCCGGCAAAGCTCAGCTTCAGCCCGCCCTCCGCGCGCAAAAACGCTTCTCCCGACTTCCCGGTCGCAAGCATGTTGCGGACGTCATATCCCAGTCCGCCCACCAGGCTCTGCGTGCCTTCGCTGTCGCGCAGTACCAGGTGGCCGCCCTCCACGACGATGAGTCCCTCGTAGGCTTCTTCCGTGCCCACAAAACCGGTGGAAGCGTCGTACTTCTGCGCGTTCCAACTGCGCAGTCCCTTGAGGACGAGGTCACCCGTTCCTTGCTTGATGAAGGAATCGTGGTTGGTCGCCTCCTCGGGGAGTTCCGTTCCCGCCACCTTGTGCATGACGCGCATCATCGTCCCGCCCAAGTTCATGTTCAGTCCTTCATCCACATTCACTGCATCGAAATCCTGCAGGCGGAGGTTCTCGGCAAAGTGGGTGATGTTGGCAAATGTATCATCCTCTCCCTCGGCGCTGAAGTGCAGCTGTGCCGCCGCCTCAGCCCACGTGCCGTACTGCCCGGGGTTCGCTCCCTCGGTGTAGCCCACGGTCGAGTAGTCTCCGAGATCCTGCCGGGCTGTGACGTTTCTCTGGTAGCCGCCGGACAGCATAAATTGCTCGTAGTTCACCTGCTCCCCGCCGGCTGTCATCCCGGTGAATTGGGTGAACTCCATGTCTCCCGTCACTTTCACCACGGTTCTTGCCGTGTGCACGTGCAGTTGCGCGTCGGGGGCGGTGTTGTAGTGGTTACCCGCGGCATACACGCCGCCGGCGATGGTTCCATCGGTGAGATTGACCGTGATGGCTCCCTGCTGCGGGTGCTGCTGCACGCCTGAGGGATCGACCGATCCCTTCTCCGCGCGGCGGAAGGATCCGCCGAAGATGAGTCCGTGCACGGTGCTGCCCGCCACATCGATGGTCACATCCCCCAGCGTGAATTGATCCGGGTTCTCTGTGTTGTCAGAATAGTGCCCGCCGATGATGTTACCGGTGATTGTTCCACCATTCAGCTGTACGTGCGTGGCGCCCTGCACGTCGATGGTATTGACGCCGACGGAATCCGATGCGTAGCTGCCGCCCACGACCAGTCCGGTGATATCCCCGCCGTTGATGGTGAGGTTCGTGTCGCCGCCGATTTGTATCGTGTGCCCGCCGGCCGTTGTTCCATCGTCAATGAGCATGCTGCCCGCCACCACAGCGACGCCGCTATGCGCGTGCACGGTCTCCCCGAGGGGCACTTCGGCCTTGATGTTGCCCCCGTTGATCTCCACGTTCGTGCTGCCGGTGATGCTGGCGCTGCCTCCCTCGCCGTCATCGGTCAGGTAGCTGCCGCCCACGACTACGCCGGTGATCTCCGGCTGCGCGGCTCCCTCCGCCGCCGATCCGATGACGACCTGCGTGTTCCCGTCAATCTTCGGTCCTTCGCTCCGCTCCTGCGTGTTCACGCCGGTGGTGTTGATGTAATCGCCGCCCACGAGATGCACGTCGTTGAAGGTACCGCCGTCGATCTGCAGTTGCGTGAGATACTCCTCGTTGCTCATGGCCTTGTGCGTGGCCGAGCCTTCTGTGCTGCGGTAGAAGCTGCCGCCCGCAACGAATGCGATATCTGTCTGTTGCTCCGCTTCTCCTCCGGGCATGCCGAATTGGCCGTCATGGATGATCACTTTGCTCGCGCCCGTGAAAGTGTCGAGGCTGCCCTTCCCTCCCTCGAGCGATACGTTGCCGCCCGCCACGCGGAAGTAGCTCCCGTCAAAGAGTTCGACCTTGGTGTTGCCCTCAAGTCTTCCCACGTGGGTCGATGTTTGCCCGGCGCCGGGCGCCTGGTACCACATGCCACCTGCCACGATGTCCGTGTAGTTGCCGCCGTGCAGCTCCACATAGGTGTCGCCCACAAATTGCGTGCTGCCGCTGCCTGCCGCATCGCGCCTGCTCGCGCCGTTGATGCCGGCGGTGAAGGTGTGGTCTTTCGTGGCGTAGATGGTGATGTGCGTGTCGTCCCCATCACCGCCGGCTATTCCTTGGAACAGCGATTGCCGCGCTCCCGCTCCGCCGCCGATTTCTTTCGGCACGGTGTAGTTGCCGCCGACGATGGCTTTCTCAAATTTGCCCGCTGCATTGAGGCCGTCGCCGTTGTTGGCGTCCAATGTCTCGTCACCTTCGATCGCTTCGCCCTCCAGCAGGTTCACAAAGATGTTCGTGGCGCCGTCAAATGTGTGGGCAATGTCGTCCCTCACTTTCTCTGTCGGCACGTCGATCCATACATTGCCGCCGACCACGGCTGCAAAGGCGCTTGCCCCCTCGCTCGTCCCGTCGGAAATGCGCGGTGCTTCGCCTCCCTCCGGATTGCCCAGCAGGGTGTAGATGAAGATGTGCGTATCGCCCTCAAAGTCGTGATAATCGCTTGCCGCGTCCGACCAGGTGATCACGCTGCCGCCCACGATGCCGCCGCGCACCACGCTCTTCACTCCCTTGCCATTCCCGTCGTACACGGAGATGAACGTGCCGGCATCCTTTTGCCGGAAGCCGAAGAAGGTGTTGGTGACGTGGTTGCCGCCGATGATGTAGTCCACGGTTCCGCCCTCTACCTGCAAGTGCGTGTTGCCGGTGAAGCCGACAAATGTATCGGGATTCGCGGGCGCGGTGGTGCTCACGCAGGAGCTGCCGCCCACCAGTAAGTGGAAGTGATTCGCCGTCGCATCATCCGCTTTCAGGACGATGAAGCTGTTGCGTGTCTCTTTCGCCGGGGTCTCGCCACCGCGGAACACGGAGCCACCCACAACGCTCAGGTACGTCTCTGCCGCATCATCCCCCTTGGTCAGGCGAATACCGGTGATCTTGCCTCTGTTTTCGTAAAAGGCATTCTTCTCCACGTCTATCCCCGCAGTGGTTCCGGTGCCGGCCAGGCTGAGCACCTGCCCGGTGAATTCGGTCACTCCCTCCAGTTCCAAGAGCTGCTCGAGTGGCCCGCCCAGCGCGGTGAATACTCCGACGTGCTCATCCATCCACTCGACGCTCGGTCCGCGGTGGTTCTCATCATTCGCTGCAATTCCCCAATTCGCATCGTACTCCGTGTTCTCTACCCTGAAGTCCATGGCCAGGTAGAGCAGGTGGTTCTCCCATATCAAGTCGAAATCCTTGCCCGCGTTGCTGCCCACAAAGCCGAAGTGTTCGACAAGTTCCACATCTTCCCCATCCGCCTTCTCTCCATCGTAAATCCCCAGGCAAAAGCCGGCGTTGCACGCTTCTTCCCCGATACTCTGCACATCCACATCCAGTCCCAGCACGCCCTCATCGCCCAAAAGTCCGATTATTTCGCCGAGCTCCAGCCTCAGCAGCCCATCCCCGTTGTCCATGTAGCCTTTGCTGTAGCCCAAAGCGGCGTCCGGCCCCAATCCGGTAAGGTGGCCTATCGTCATTTCGCCCTCTTTCACCATCTGCAAGGTGCCGTTGAGTTCGAGCTCCTCGATGACGAAGCTGCCCGTGCCGGTCTTCTGCAATGTCGCTCCGTTGTTCACTACAACTCGGTGGCAGCCTCCCTCCATACCCTCCTGCATGGCGATTTCGCCGTTGATGGACAGCGCGCCGGTGATGTCGCCTGTGTAATCCCGCAGTTTGGATACCTCTACCACGTGCCTGGCGGGGTCTTCGGCATTGTTCAGATTCAGGTCGGCGTCACCGGTGAGTTCCGTGATGGCGATGGTCCCCGTCTTTTCGCCAAATTCGATGCTCGCTTCGCCCGTGCCTCCGGTGACTCTGACCGGCCCGAAAGCTATTCTCCCGCTATTCCCGGCGAGTCCTTCCATCGACAACGCGCCTCCGCCGTGAAGGGTAATGGGACCATTCACGAGGTTCTCGGTGGCGGCGCTCAGCTTGCCACCTGCCTCCACCACGATCTCGTCCACGTTCCACCCGCCGTTCTGCGCATTGGCCACGAGTGTGCCTTCCGTCACCAGGATCGTCCCTCCTGTCACATTCTGCAGTTGGTAGGTGCCGGCGCCGGTCTTCTCCAGCGTGACGCCCTCACCGAGCGTGAGTGCATGGTCGGTGGCGCCGCTGCTGCTCTCCGTTCCCGTGTAGTTGAGCTTGAGGGTTTGCCCCGCACCTGTGATAGTGCCGTTGGACAATGTCTCAAGGTTGCCAACTTCCAGCTCCTGTTGCAGTTCGAGGATGCCGCCGTCCGCCCCGGCAAAGGACAGGGTTCCGGTGTAGCCGTTCGCCGTGCCTGCCCATTGGAGCGCGGTGCCGCCGCTCCCCCCCTGCACCTGCAGGGTTCCACTGCCGCTGAGCTGTCCCGTGACTCTGTTGACGTCCCCTCCATTCGCCCGGAATGCCAGGACGCTGCCCTCGCCAAGGTTGATGCTGCCGCTCAACTCACTGCCGGTGAAGGTTTGCTTGGCTCCCGCATCCAGTTTCAGCGTGATGTTCTCATGGATGGTGTAATTGCCGCCGACGTGTTCGGTCGTGCCCGTCAGTGTCAGGGTGCGTGCCGCTTCAGAGCTAATAGTGCCGCCGACTCCATCCCAGTTTCCGGTGAGGCTCTGGGAGTTGTCTCCGCCCAGCCATCCCAGTTGCATGTCTTCCGTCAGCGTCACTTGGCTCCGGTTGGCCAAGTACAGGCCGCCTGCAAACACGAGGTCATTTCCTGCCCCATCCCCGAGTGTCAGTGCCAACGCTGTGTCTTTCCAGCCCACGCGCAAGCCGTGCGTTTCACTGCCCGCCCCATTGCTAAAGGCTTTCACAATCAACGTTCCGTTAGTCTCCAACGAGGAGTCTGCGCCGGCGAGCGAGCCGTTGCCCCCGCTCAGGTCGAGTTGGTCGATGGTCAGGCTGCTCCCGCTTGCCACGCGCACGGTTCCGTTGGCTGTCACTTCCGCGTCTGCTGCCGACCCGCCGGTGAAGTGCACTGTCCCCACTGTGTACTCGCCGCCTTCCACGGAGAAGACTGCGTTGGCATTCTGTGTGGCTTCCGTGGGCGCTTCCCCAATCGCCACGGTCACGTCGTTCGCCAGCTTGTTGTTCTCCGCTTCCACCAGTCCCGCGATATTCAGCGTACCCCCCTGCACCGCGATGCTGCCATCTTGCGCGCCCGTTGCCCACCCCGTGTACTTCGAAATCGTCAGGACGCCCGCTCCGCTCTTGGTGAGTTGATGCCCATCCGTAACAAACGTCATGTCCAGCGTCAGACCGCTCTCTCCCACGACGAACTCCGCACCGGCTTCCGCCACCTTCACGACGCCGTCGCTGCCAGCAAATGCGCCCACGTCCACTTTTCCTCCCACGGTCAGCTCCGAGGCGCTCCCACTGATGGTCACCTGACTCGAGTGCAAACCGCCCAACATGCTCGCGTGCGCACCGTCGCTCAGCGTAATCGCGCCGCCTCGAGCCTCGCTGCCCGATGCGCCTTTGTACGCTCCGTCTACGGTCAACGAGGCATCCGCCCCATCGAGGGTTACGCTGCCCACCGACACCATGTCGTTGTCCACTTCGACAAGACCTTGAATGGTGCCGGCGGCTCCATAGGAGGAACTCAGGTTGCCATGCACAGTCAGTTTACCATTCTTGTACACGGTCAGCTGCCGAACCTGCAGCAAGGAGTCACTCCCTCCTTCCGTCCCCACCGTCACCGTTGTCGGGTTGGTGTCCTTCGTCTCAGCATCCTCATTGCCTATCACCAGCGCTCCGGCGTGCCCACGCCCAAAGTAGGTGTTCGCGTTGCCAAGGTTGTCGCCGCCGTCGAAATTGCCCTCGGCCACCATATCCGCACCGCCATTCACCGTGACGGTTCCGCCGTCTGAGTTGACTTGCAAGTTGCCGTGAATGGTCAGGTTGCTGCCCGTCACGGTATCACCGCTGCCCGATGTTGTCAACGGACCCTCTATGACCAACTGCCCCTGCGAATCGACTGTGATTGTGCGCGCTGTTACCGAACCACGCAAGGTTTGAATCGCAGTCCCCGTTTTCTTGAGATTCAGATTGGAATCATTGATATTGGAAACAAATACATAGCCGTTTGTGGAATTGTAATTTCCATCTCCCTCCGGCGCATCGCATGCAAGTGTCAACGTCGCATTTGCATCGCTTCCGGACAGCGTACCCGTGCCATACAGAGCCTTGAGTGTCGTGTTGGACTTCACTTGGAGCGTGGAACCTCCCTCACCAAAATCCACAAAATAGCCGGAGAATGTATTGCCGGGGTTACTCTCGTTTCTCCCGAGGGAAGCGGCAAAAATCAAGGTCGTCTCTTTTAAAGCAAGAGTCCCTGACCCAATCGCTTCATAGGAAGCACTACCACCATTCTCACCTACGCGAAAAGTGCCTTCTCCGGCAAGTGTCAGAGTATGCCCGTTTGCGTTGAGAGTGGCTCCGCCTGTGAAATAATAATTTGAACCTGTGTTGGCGTAAATGGTGGCATCGCCCGACAACTCGATATCCCACTTAACCCAGCAAGTACCGCTCGCTTCGATGGCTCCTTGTGCCCCCGCTGCAGAGCCATCACCCTCCAGAGTGAGGTTACCCCCCGTAACGCTTGCGTAACCGGCATCAGCGTTATCAAAAATGTTAATGCTGAGCTTGATCGCACCGCCGCCCTTCACACTCAAATTCCGTACAAGGCTCAAGGACTTGCCAATGCTCTTATCAGTGAAGTCCAGCAAGGTGCCGGAAGCCACCTCGACCATTCCTATGCCGGGGTGATCGGCATCCCGCAGCACATTGGCGTCCCCAGCAGCAAAGAGCGCGGCAAAGAGGTTGTTGTTCCCGTCCACCGTGACGCTCCCGCCAAAGTCAAGCACGACCTTGCCCGTCGCATCCGCAGCATTGTAGAATGTGCTCGGACCGTAATGCGAAATGGTGGAATCCTTAAAGGTGACGGTGCTGTTACCCACATTCGCGCTCGCGACCTGCAGAGAACCAGTACCTTGGAAGACGACGCCAGCACCATCACCCAAGGTAAGCTCATGAGACACCGTCAGCGAGTGACCTGCCGTATCGAAAGTCCAGCCGTCGCTGTTCACAGCCATGTCCCATGCGCGCACGTTGCTGCCCAGGGTCACGGTCTTCGCGCTGCCATCCCCGGTGAATGTCACGCTGTCCCCGTTGTAAAACTTGTGGAACTGATCGTCTGTTTTCGTTTCGTCGGAATTCTCCCAATCCTTCGTGCCTGCCTCCCCGTCCTGCCAGACGAGAGCCGAACCGCTCGCCTCCCAAGTGAGGTTCTCCGAACCCGCACCGCTAAGCACCAAATCACCGCTTTGGCTGTCGTAGCTCAACCCACCGCGACCAATCGAAAGCTCCTCCCCCAGTGTCACGGTGACGCCTTCAGCTTTCTCTCCCTCCCAGATGTGGTATCTGTTTTCCGTAAACGTTTCCACATCCAAATCGTCCAATGTGATATCCAAGGTGATGGTCCGATTCTCTCCCGCCCCTCCTGCTCCGACTGAAAGCTTGGCGCCTCCCCTCTGACTGAAGCTCACCGTCAAATCGCTCGCCAGCGCAGCAGTCTCCGTGCCCAAACTCAGCACGCCGCCCTCCAGGCGAAGCGTTCCCACGCTCACCGTCCCGCCCAAGGACAACCCCGAATTCTCCCCGCTGATGGTCACCTGGCTCGAGTATAAGCCGCTCGATATTTCCGCATGCGCGCCGTTGGCCAGCTGAATTGCGCCGCCTTGCGTTGTGCTGTCCGTCGCCCCCCTGTAAACCCCATTCACGGTGAGCGATGTATCTCCTCCATCGAGATTCACACCTCCAGTTACCACCAAATCGCCGGAGATGTTCACCGAGCCACCAGCATGAGCCTCCACTCGCCCCGTCGTGTACGTGCCTCCAACGGTGAGGTTGGAATTTGCACCGTCCACACTCACACCATGATTGTTACTACCGGTGTAGTCGCCTTTCACTTCCAGCCTACCCCCGCTAGCAATCGAGACATTGGCCCCCAAACCACCGTTATGACCGCGCAGGTCCCCGTCGATCGTCACCGTTGTTCCTGAATCCGTCAGGATTATGGACTTGCCGTTGTACGAACTGTACAAGTTCACATCCCCGTGAATCTTCACGGTGGAACCAGCCTGAGCAAGAAGCGCTTTCGCTCTCAAAATATCCGTATCGTTATCACTGAGCTGCCAGTCTACCCCCTCCGTGCCGATTTCCAAAGTACCTGCTTTCGCTGCCCCATCTTCCGCAGTGGAACCGACGACCACGACCTTGGTGTGACCGTTACCGGTACCACGGATGTAGCCAACTTTGAGTGTACCCCCTGCTACCGTGATCCCGGGATTACCGTCCTCGTCCGACGTCCCGAGTTTCCCGGACACGGTCAGCATACCCTCCTCCACCGAGAGTGTGTGGAGAATGATTGGATCACTTGTTGTGAAGTTCTGAGTCCCTCCTCCTCTCTTAACAAGATCAACTTCACCAGATCCGCCCGTTGTGAAGGTTCCGTCGTAGGTATAGCTCTCGCTTCCGTTGAGCGTCAGATTCGCGTAGCCTCCATCCTCTCCCCCGGATACAATGCGACCGCCGGCAGAGGAGTCCAGCCCGTACACCGTGAGCGTCCGTGACTTTCCGAGAACCAGGTAAGGAGCTGACCCTCCGCCTTGATTGCTAAAGCCCAAAGTGCCTTGCAGGGTACCGCCGCCAAGGAACTCCACGTGCGCGTCGCCCTGCTCGTTACTGTGGGAACCCAGCAGGAGATTATGCGATGAACCGGCGCCTCCGGTGGTCAGCTCCCCGGTCAACTTGAACACGGAGCCATACTGGACTGTAATGAGCGTATCCTCCTCGATCACGAGCGAACCGGACAGCGTCACGGTGCAAGGACTGTCTGCGTTCTGTGAATTAACCCGAAAGGCGCCTTCCCACGAGTTCTCCGTGTATCTTCCGCCCAGATGCAAGTTCGCGTCAAGATTCGTGTTCGTCTTGAAAAAGAGCATGGCATCCCTCACGTAGATGTCGTCAATGGTGGTTCCCTCCGCGATTGTCCACCCTCCTTCGTAACGGAACTGACCGTCCGTGAACATCAGTTTCCCGATATGGCCGCTCAGAGACAGCGTGCCGGCGTTGAACTCCTGGCTTGCCGTCCCCGGACCCGTCATCTTAACATTGATGGCGCTATCTCCGCCTTGCAAGGTCACCGTTCCGCTAAGCCCCCCCCCATATGTGACTGTACCACTCTGACTTACTGACAACCCGTCGGCCGCTTGCTGCGTCTCGCTCCCGAATTCGCTGTCAGCCGGCCAACCGCCGGAAGCGGGAGGGGAAGGTTCTGTCCCTGAGATAATCAAGCGCCCGCTGGAATCCAGTTCCAAATTTGAACCCTCAGGAAGGGATAGGTGGATATGGTCTTTCCATGCCTCTTCCCACGTGTCAGCGAACAATGTATACCCGCTTTCTCCTACCACTTCATCCGTAAAGCCGGTCAGGGTAAGGTACAGGTCGCTCCCCGTGCCGAATGCCGGAGCAACAAGAGACAACTGCGGACCACCGTCCGCGTTGTAGGTGATTTCCAGACGATGGGAATCGTCGGTATTGAGCTGCCCCTGAACAGTCAACTTGCCGTGCGAAAGCGTCACCTGCCCGCCGGTACTCAAATCGAGGCTGCCCACCGTAGACTGTCCACCACCTAGGATTAGATGAGAGCCCTCCGCAAATGCTAAGGAGGAGCCTTCCCCCACCGTCAGATCACCGGTGACGGTCAGCTCAACTCCCCCCCCCACAACAAGAGACGAATGACTGGCCAGATCGAGCCCTTTTCCCATTGAGACGGTCGCCAATTCTCCCGCGCCGGCAGTACCAACTCGACTCAAGTTCAGAGATTGGTTCTCCGCAACTTTCACCCACCGACCAAAATCCATGGCAATGCCTGTACCAACGCGGAAATTGGCGTTGCTCTCCACACTCACGGCGAGATTATCCGCCCTATCCCGCGTGCTGAACGCAAAATTGGAAAGGATCAACGCTTCAAAGTTGACCCCCTCGGCCGTTCCAGTTTTGAGCACAATCTTCTCCGTTTTCTGCGTTCCTCCGACCGTAAATCCTCCCTGCCCCGTTTCCACAATCAGTCCGCCGAAGCACAATGAATAAGCAGCGCTATGAAAATCGCTCGTTATGTTGTAGGCTGTTGAAGAGGTTCCCCCTTCCAAGCGCAGAGTATGATAAATCGAAGCACTCCCGCTGCTGTCACTATCAAAAAAAGTCCACAATGCCTTATTGTCTTTACCGTCAGGTCCCGATGCCGGTCCTTGCCTTCCATTCCAAGATTCGACCGCACCCTCAGCAGTCGTCGAGTACTCCATGCCTGCATTCTCTCCATTCGGCAGCCAATGGTAGTACTTGACATGAACCTCGCCATTATTGCCGCCGTACAGCGGTTGACTCGTAGGCCCCTCAGTACCGTCAGAATTCGTGGCCTCTCCCACATTCATGGAAAAAATCCAGCCGGAGTATGTGATGGGATCCTCTATCCCGATATCGGATCGATTTGAAACATCCTGAGTTTTCTGCCCTGTTTCAGTAGGAGCCGCGTCCACCTTCGCCTGAAGGGCGAGAAATGCGGCTGCAATGCCGGAAGCGGAGGCAATGGTTGTAGAGACACCGAGGGAAGGCAAAGCTAGCGCAGCAAGGCAGACCATCAAAGCCTTGCGAAGACCCGAAGGAAGATGCAATTTCATCGTTGTAAAAGGGTAAGTACGTGATGAATCCTCACTGGCAGACACTCCATCGTCTCGAGAGGATTCTTGAAGGTATCATTTTTTGAGAAGGAAGGGAAGCATTTTTTCACTTTTCTCCCAATTTTTTTCCCACATTCCCCACATCCATCCCAAGAAAAAGCACCCCCAATAAGTAAGCAACGGCACATCATGCAGCATAATCCTTTGGTTATTTACGATTTACAACACGCACGACGGCCGTAAGTGCGTATGGACAGCGTGCGTGCGCTGCCCGAAGGGTGAAAACTGACGACGGCCCCAAGCAGCTGCGAGGCAGCTGCTCATGTACGATGTTGGATGTACGATGTACGATTTGGATTATAGCGCTCCAAAGGCGCGGGCTATGCGAAGCTTTAGCTGAGGTGGTAGAGAAATCATGGGCGGTCGTTGGTTCGAAAGGCTTCGAATTTTGCGGAGCTGTGTCCCCGGCTTTGCTACGCCACAGGCGCTGCCAAGCGCCTCCCGCTGCTTTGTAACCACGTCCGCGCACGGTCTCACGACATCCCGTCCGCCCCGGCCCCGCATCCCCGCGCAACGCGCGCGAATTCGCAAATCGTACATCGTACGTCGTACATCGTACATAGGCGGCGTCAGCCGCCTTCATTCTCTTCCATCAGCGCTTCTTCGGCCAGCAGGCGGCAACCGCGCAGGTCGAGCTTGCCCGTGGCGAGCACAGGGATGGCTTCCACCGGCACGAGGTAGCGCGGCGCCC
>CANRJD010000022.1 GCA_947630815.1 uncultured Akkermansia sp.
GCGAGCAGTTCATGTGTTTGTTTCTCCCCACGGAAATAAGCTTCCGTGGCCTGCTTGAGTTCGCGGTGTTCGCCGATACGCGGGAAACCGACTACTGTGTATTCCATGGTGATCTTTTCGTGATTTCACGGGGTGTTCTGCCCGCTTCTCTCCATTGTAACGCGACAGATCAGCCCCTGTAAAATACAAATAAACAATCACCGTCCATAGGAAAAAGCTATGGCTGACATCAACGGTGCACGCGAGCCTTGAGACGTTGTATAAAGGCCGCGCCGAGGCGGCTGGGGTTCATGCGCTTATGGATGATGTAGCCAATCTCCATATAATCATCCACCCGCAGAGGACGCGAAACGATATCCGGTCCATTGAGGGCATTGTTGATGATCCCGCTGCAAATGGTATAGCCGTTCAGACCGATGAGAAGATTGAAGAGCGTGGCGCGATCGCGCACGAGGATATTCTTTTTGCGTTCGAGCGTGCTTTGGATTTCCTCGGCAAAATAGAAGGAATTATGGTCGCCCTGCTCATAGGAAAGGCGCGGGAAAGGGGCGAGATCGTTCAGCGTGAGCGCCTTCTTTTTCACCAGCGGATTGTTGCGTCCGATGAAGACATGCGGCTTGACGATGAGAAGGCGCGTGAACTGCAGCTCGTGAGCGTGCAGTGTTTTGCGCAACACCTTCTCATTCTGCTTATTGAGGTAAAGCACGCCCACTTGGCTGCGCAGTTTGGCCACGTCCTCAATAATTTCATATGTTTGCGTTTCACGGATGCGGAAATCATATTCATCGCCTCCATAATCACGCAAAACATCCACAAAAGCCTCCACCACGAACGAGTAATGCTGCGCCGACACGCAAAAGTCCTGCTTTCCTCGCTTTTTCCCAGTGTATTTTTGCTCAAGGAGGTCAACCTGATCCACCACCTGCCGTGCGTAGGCGAGAAACTCCTCACCTTCTGCGGTCACAATCGCGCCTTTGTTGCTGCGGGTGAAAAGAGAAATACCCAACTCCTCCTCCAGATCATGCACCGAACTCGTAAGACTGGGCTGCGAAACGAAGAGCGACTTGGCAGCCTCGCTGATGCTCCCCTTCGCCGCCACCGCCAACACGTACTGGAGCTGACGAAAAGTCATTTGGCAGACATTTGCTTTTGCCGGGCATCCTGCTGCATGCGTTCGCGGATACCGCGCAAAAAGACAGACTCCAGCGAGCGGTGAGCGGGAGCGGAAGAGAGCCACGCATCACCGGCTTCGGCGCGCAACTTCTCGAGCAATTCGGGCGGAGCGTCGCGGAGGAGAATTTGCTGGCGATGCGGATCATCCGTCAGCTCCTGCATACTCCCCTCAGCAATAAGGCAACCTTGGTAGAGAATGCCCACGCGGTCGCACACCTCCTGCACCTGCTCAAGCAAGTGCGAGCATAGAAACACTGTGAGACCGCGACCTTTCAAATCCAGAATAATATCGCGGATGACGCGTGAGCCGATGGGGTCCACACCGGCAGTCGGTTCGTCCAACACGAGCAAGCGCGGGCTCTGCACCAAAGCCTGCGCCAAGCCAATGCGCTGCAGCATGCCCTTAGAATAGCCGGAAAGCCGACGGTGCGCGGCATCCTGCAAGCCCACCAACTCCAGCAACTCCTGGGTGCGATCCTTCAAGGCGCGACCACCCAGCCCGCACAGGCGACCGTAGAAGCGAATGGTCTCCTCCCCGGTCAAAAACTTGTAAAAATACGGATTTTCCGGAAGGAATCCAATCTCGCGGCGATTGGCAGAAGCATTGGCCGGGCGACCAAACACGCGGCAGCTCCCCCCATGCGGAGCGAGCAAGCCCACCAGCATCTTCATCACCGTGCTTTTACCGGAACCATTCGGGCCGATGAGGCCATAAACGGAACCCTGTGGGATAGTAATAGTCACTCCTTTCACAGCGTACACGTCCCATTTTCCCCATGCGCCGGGGAAGGATTTGTGCACGTCCTGAATCTCGACCGCATTCATGCTTTCACCTCGCTCATGAGGCGCAGAAGCGCCTTCGCCATCGCGATGCCCTTCTCAAAAATATCCAGCCGCATATTCTCGTTCGGCGAATGAATCCGCGCGTCCGGCAAATCGAGACCGAGGAAGAGCGCATCCTTGCCCAACAGTTTCGACATCGAGGCCACCACGGGGATGGAGCCTCCCTCGCGCACGAGCACGGGCGGATTGCCGAAAGTCTCCTCCAAGGCCCGCTGAGCCACCTTGCCAAAGGGGGAATGCGGATCGCTCATGTACGCGTCCCCAGCGTGTTGCATGGTGAACTTCATCCGCACGCTCGGCGGGCAGACCTTCTTGAAATGCGCCTCCACCTTGCGCATGATGTCCACGGGGTCCTGCCCCGGCACCAGACGGCAGCTGATCTTGGCCACCGCGTGGGTGGGAATGACCGTTTTGGAACCCTCGCCTACATAGCCGCCGACGATGCCATTCGGCTCAAAGGTCGGACGAGCATAGACGCATTCGGCGCCGGTGTAGCCCTTCTCCGTGCGCAGAGCGGGCACGCCGGTGAGATCCGCCAATTCGGCGTCGCTCATGCCCGGCACGCGTTTCCAGCTCTCCTTCTCCCAATCCGCAATCTCGCTCACGCCATCGTAAAAACCTTCCACGGTGATGCGGCCGTTTTCATCGTGCGTGGTCGCAAGCATCTCGCAGAGCGTGGTGATAGGATTGGCAACCGCGCCGCCGAAAATGCCGGAATGCAGGTCCATCTTGGGGCCGAAAATCTCCAGCTCAAAACAGCACACTCCCTTCAGCCCGTAGGAGAAGGAGGGAACGTCCGGCGCCGCCATGCCGGTATCGCTCACCACAATGATGTCACACGCCAGCTCTTTCTGCGCTTCCGGGCGCTTCAAAAACTCCTGCAGGCTGTAACTGCCGCGCTCTTCCTCGCCCTCAAAGAGGTAAGTCACATTCAGCGGAAGGGATCCCTGCTCCTCAATAAGTTCTTGCGCGCCGAGAATATGCGCCATGATCTCGCCTTTGTCATCCGATGCGCCGCGAGCGTAGATGCGCCCCTCACGCACGGTCGGTTCAAAAGGCGGGCTCTGCCACGCCGCGATGGGATCGATGGGCATGACGTCGTAATGCCCGTAGATAAGCACCGTGGGCTTGCCTTCCACGCGCGGGCTGTGCGCCACCACGATGGGGTGAATGTCCGTCTTGTACTTTTTCGCGGAAAAGCCCAGAGAACTCAATTTCCCCACCAGGTAGTCCGCACAGCGATCCACATCCGCAGCATGCTTCGGCTCCGCCGACACGCTCGGGATGCTCAAAAATTCAGTTAAATCATCCAAATGAGCCATGGCTGCATGCTACATCAAACACAGGCCAAGCGCAAGCCGATTTTGCCAAGGCAAACGCATTGTGGATTGCAAAATTGAATGCAACAGATTCTTGCACAAAAAAGGGCTTGTTCAGACATAATTAGTGCACCGAAGTGTTCCGCGATGTTTTACCGTCATAGTTTTTGATGTCTTCAGGAAGCATTTGCAAAGGGGGCCGACAGGGGAGCAGAATGATCTCATCGACTGCCCCTTAACCATCTTCCTCCTAATCGCATATAAATTCTCTCGTAGAATCTGTCGAGCATTACGTTGAGATTCACCGAGATTTTTACAAAGTCACACTACTCCGCTGTTGCCTTGATGCGCTGTTTGTTTTCCTCGTTTACTTCCGGGCTTGCCAGCTATTTGCCGCTTGCGAATGCGTAGCATCCTGTATTTATTGCGTGCCTCAATGAGGCTCTCAACACCTTCTTGACCTTTGTCTATATTTGTCGTACAGACATTATGGTACACTATTTTTGTCCGAGAGATAAATCTCTTGTCGTCTTTTCCCCGTTCGGTACACTCATTTTTGTCCGATTACGATGACGCGCGAGCAAACGATTCAGGCTTGCATGCGCGTTCTTTTGTCGTAAAATAGGCGAGCAGGCGTGCAGCATGCGTCGCAGTACTCTCTCATTTCCTCTTCACTCCATGAATATACTTGATTTTATCCGCCGCAATTCTCTGCTCGTGCTCATCGTAATCGTCGGTGTAGGGGCGGGACTAGTGATGATGGATTACAGCGGAAAAGCAAGCGCGTTTTCCCGGGATTTTTACATCCGCGTGGATGATACGAACTACAGTTACCAAGAGACCGCCGCGCTTGGCGAGAACGGCGCACAATTTCTCTCGTCGCTTTACTCTGCTACTCGTGACCTCGCCGGCAACCCGGACAGCAACGGCGATGGCTCCATCTCCCCGGATGAGGAAGCCTCTTTTGTCGCGTGGCAACGTGAGCACCCGGAAATTGTTGCGTTTTTCAACAAACTCAATGCCATCTACAGCGGCTGGCACTATGGTGTATCCGGCGATGGTGCAGTCAATGTGGCCATTAACCGAGCAATTTTAAAGGCCGAAGCGGAAGCTCTGGGTTTGTATCCCACCGAAGCCCAAATAGACGACTACCTGCGGGCCATGCCGACTTTCAAAAATGCGGATGGCAGTTTTAACACCGAGCTCTACCGAAGACTCACCGGATTTCGCCACGGCAACGCTAACCGGGTGCAGGAGGAAGCTTTCCGCAAGGTCGTGGCGGACATGATGGTATGGGAAAGCATGTCGAATCTATTGAATGACGGAATCAGCTACGATACGGGGGTGCAGGAGCAGCTCATCAACTCTCTCACTCAAACCGTGCGCGGCCGTACGGCCTGGCTGCCGCGCGATGCAGTAAAAAAACCGAGTGCTCCCACGGAGGAACAGATCCGCGAATATTGGGAAAACCACAAGGAGAGGTACAAGAGCCCGGAGCGTCGTATTATTTCTGTGTACACGCTTACGCCAGCAGCCGACAGCAACATGGATAACCTCCTTTTCACCACAGACTCCCTCATGCAGGAGCTTTCCCAAGCTAATGGGCATGGTTTGGACGAACTCCTGGAGGCCGCCAGCAAGAATCCAGAGTTTGATCCTTTTATCTACAAGGCAGCGGACGGCAGTACTCACCAGACTTTCCCTTTGAGTACGCAGGATGAGCTCAGCAAGGTACTCCCGGATGAAGTATCCTACGAAGGCGGAGATTCTCCCCTTTTCAAGATTGCTTTTGAAGAGGTCGCTGATGTACCCGGTCCACCGGATTACGAGGCCGCCAAAGCCGCCGGCGATCCGGAGCGCGCATTGAGCATTCGCCACATCCGCGGTTTTTATACCACCAAGGATGACAAGCTCAAGCTCGTGCGCATCGATGCTGTGGAGTCACCCTCCGTGCTTCCTTATGAACAAGCACGGGAACTCGCCAAGACCGATCTAATGGCGCAGAGGGAGGACGAGGCACTTGATAACACTGCTAAAAAATTGGCGGATGACATGAAGAAAGTTATTCCGGAAAAGGGGCTAAAAGGAGCTTTCGACATCGCCACTTCTGCAGGAGCAGAAGTTGAGGACTTTGGCCCTATCAACATTGCCCAACTGGATTCCCCACTACCGGAGGGAATGACCACGGTCGAACTGCTCGGTACACCGAGCGGGCAGCTCACCGCAGCTACGGTACTTTCTGCTGGAGCACGGATCAGTGCTGTCACTGAACGCACAGTACAGGATTCTCCCGCACTGAGCATGCAAAAACGTCTTTTTGTATTACCCTCAGAAAATGCACGCCTGCGTGAGCAAATGATACACGAATGGCAGAACGCCGCTTTCTCCCGTTTCAATATTCAACTTTCCCCCAGTATACGCACATCTGCTTCCAAGGCAGAATAAGCTCGTATGCCCTTTCCTCCGCAGACAAAATACATCATCGGCAACGAAGCGTGTGAGCGCTTCAGTTTCTACGGTATGCGCAGCATCCTAACGCTGTACATGCTCAGTGTATTGGCCATGAACGATAGTGCGGTTGTGACGGTGGGGCATCTTTTCAATGCAGGCATCTACGTATTACCACTTGTAGGGGCATGGCTAGCGGATCGCTTTTTTGGCCGCTACCGTATGATTCTGTACGTCTCCCTTTTTTATTGCCTGGGACACGGGATTTTGGCCACCACAGACATGGTTGACAGTATAGAGGTACGCCGATGGATACTCTTTGCCGGACTTTTCGTCATTGCCCTCGGGGCCGGCGGCATCAAACCGTGTGTCTCTGCCTTTGTAGGCGACCAAGCCGAGGGAAGCGACAGCAAGACGATGACGCGTCTGTACGCCGCATTCTATTGGTCCATCAACTTGGGTTCTTTCTTTTCCTTTCTGATCGTCCCTTGGGTGCGTCAGAATTTTGGCTATAGCTGGGCCTTCTCCATCCCCGGCATCTTTATGGGCATAGCCACCTTCATCTTTTGGCGAGGGCGCCGTTTCTACCGCCACCGCAAACCCTCCGACCCCCTTTTTTTCCCTTCCCTCATCACCTGCCTGCTAAAAGGTCCGGCCGCAAGTGAACAACGCTATGGCAGGGATACCTTGCAGCAAACGCATCAGACGCTGCGCTCTGTGGGCACCTGTGTTTTGCTGCTCACCGTAATCGTTTGCATGGTTGTAGGGGTATTTATTGGCGTGGCAAAGCTGGCAACGTACAGCGGTGTCGGAGAAATGGGAGCATCTCTATGGAGCCTTACTGCCGTGCTACTACTACTCGTCACCATTGGTTTGCTAACGCTGCGCACAGCCGCAAAAAGACGAGCAGATAACTTCCTGGGCATCCTAGGCACACGTATCTTTTGTGGGGCAAAACAGATGCGCCTTCATTTCCCGGTTTCCCGTATCACCGAAACATACAACCTACTGCGTGTTCTCACTGTTTTTCTCATGATTATCCCCTTCTGGAGTCTTTTCGACCAAACAATGTCCAGCTGGGTGCTTCAGGGAGAAAAGATGCAGCCACTCGCATTCTCCCACAGCGAGACAATGCACTTTATTTTTGGCGCAGAGGAAATGCAGAGTATCAATCCGCTCTTTGTGATGACTCTCGTGCCACTTGTCACCCTTTTCCTCTATCCGCGCATTGGTCGCTGGGCAGCGCCGCTGCGTCGCATGGGCTGCGGTATCGTACTCGCCGGAGTTTCCTACCTCAGCGTAGCGACCATTCAAACCTTTCTCGACTCCGGCGCACAGCTCTCCATTCTCTGGCAGTGCATCCCCTATCTCTTACTCACCATCTCTGAGATTCTCGTGAGTACAACCGGTCTCGAATACGCCTACACGGCCGCCGGTCCGAACCTCAAAAGCATCGTCTCCGGCTTCTGGTTTCTCACCAGTACTCTGGGCAACTTCCTTGTCATCTACCTCACTCACCTCGTCGCGGACCCTGCTTCCTCCTCAACCTTCCTCCTCTACGCTCTGATGAGCCTCTGCATCGGCGCCATCTTCCTCTGGGTCACCTCTCGCAGGTTCTTCCTGCAAAATTCCTGACGGTTTGGCGAGCTTCGACTCCGGAGCCGAGAAGGCATCCCACTCCCCTCATGATTCTCAACCAACGTGTTGCGAGTGCGAATCAAACAATATAATCTAAATTATAATAATATTAATTATATTAATTGCCGATTTCTCTCGTTGCAAAAAAATTCGAGGAACGTCGCATTTTTCTCTTGTAATATAATCCGAATTATGATAATTAAAATTATATAATTTTTACGCAATGAAATTTATAGGACGCAGTCGGGAACTCCGGGATTTGGAACAGCAATACAGGAAGAAGGCATCCTTTGTCATCGTGTACGGGCGGCGACGGATCGGGAAAACGGAGCTGATACGCGAATTCATCAAAGGGAAGGATGCTCTGTATTATCTGGCGACGGAAGGGGGCGAGGCTCAGAACATGGCGGAATTGGCGCAGGGGCTGGCGGAGTTTTCCGGAGAGAGCTACATGAGCGGTGTTGAATTCAAGGACTGGCAAAGCCTCTTTGAAGCCTTTGCGCGAGTGAGGACCAAACGCACCAAGATCCTCGTGATTGACGAGTTCCCCTACCTGGCGAATGCGAATCGCGCGTTTCCCTCAATCTTTCAGAAAGCGTGGGACAACACACTGAAGCGGAGCAACACGATGGTCATCCTGTGCGGGTCGTACATCAACATGATGAAAAAGCTCACGTTGACATCATCGAGTCCGTTGTACGGTCGCAGCACGGGACAGATTCACCTGTCGCCGCTGAGTTTTGACGAGATACGGGAAGCGCGAAAGGGGCAAAAATTCAGTGATGCAGTTGAGGAATACGCAGTGACGGGCGGGGTGCCGAAATACATGGAGTTCTTCGCGAACCGAAATACGCTGAACAAAAACATCAGCGAGGTGATCCTCAACAAAAACGGCTTTCTCTACGACGAGCCAAGTTTCCTGCTGAGCAGCGACGTGAAAGAGCCGCTGAATTACTACGACATCCTTCGCACGATTGCGCAGGGGAATCACAGGATTTCCGACATCGGGGCGAAACTCCGCACGCCTGCGTCGCATCTCACGCAGTACATGGACACCCTGCGCGGGCTCTATCTGGTCGAGAAGAGGGTCCCCGTCACCGAGAACAATCCGGAAAAGAGCCGCAAGGGACTCTACGTCATTCGCGACGTCTTCATGCGCTTCTGGTTTCGTTTTGTGCTTCCCAACCGGGGCAAACTGGAGCTGGGCAATGTCCGCGATGTGGAGAAAATCATCTCCGCTCGTTTCATCGACAGCCACGTCTCTTTCATTTATGAGGAGATATGCCGCAGCATCCTGCCCCGCCTGTGCGGACGCGGCAAGATTCCTCTTGTTCCGTCAGCCATCGGCTCGTACTGGGACAAGAGGGATGAAATCGACGTGGTGGCTCTCGATCACACGAGCAAGCGTCTCTTTGCCGCAGAATGCAAGTATTTCAACGATAGGAAAGTCGTCGGCAAAGACATTTACCGAGAACTCCGCGAAAAATGCGAGCGTGCGAATCTGCCGGACTACGACATCTGCTATGGACTCTTCTCCAAGAACGGTTTTACGGAGGAAATGAAGACCCTGGCGGCGCGCGAGAAGAACGTGCACCTCATCCACGGCGACCGCCTGCTGCGCTGAGGGCGCGAGCGCTCACTTCTGCGGCTGTACCTGAATCGACACTTTGACGGGCGGCAGACCTTCCGCTTTCACCGTGACCACGGCCTCTCCCTCGCCACCACGCTTGCCGCGCACGATGGCGAGGATGCGACCATTGAAGAAGCGTTGATTGACATCCTGCATACAGGTCTGGTCGATGGGATTGCCATTGCAGAAACCGACTAATTCACCGGGTCCGGAAACGGAGAATGACACGGGGCGCGAATCTGTGGGCGCCACGTTGCCCTTGTCATCCACGATGGCGAGCTCCACGAAGCAGAGATCACGTCCGTCGCCGCAGATGGATTTGACATCCGGCTTCGCTTGCACAGCGGCGGCCGGACCCGCGGTCACGACCTTGTCCTTCGCCCAGACTTTTCCGTTCTTCTTGACCACCACGCTTATTTCACCGGGTTCATACACCACCTTGTCCCAAACGAAGCGATAGGCAGTGCGCGATGCGCCGGATCCCTGCGGGATACGCTCTCCCTTGCCCTCTTTATCCTTGCGGCACACGCCCTGACTCTTGCCGTTCACGAACAACTCCGCTTCATCTCCGGAGCTGAAGCACATCACGGGGGTCACTTCGCCCTCCCTGCCCGGCCAATTCCAGTGCGGCAGCAAGTGGGCAAAACGCGCATCGGGGTCCCAGCGACTCTTGTAGAGGTAGAACACATCTTTCGGGAACCCGGCGAGATCAATCAAGCCGAAGTAGGAGCTGCGGCTCGGCGCCTTGTTGCCCATAGAATGCAGCTGGTCCATGATGGCTTTCTTCTCAGACTCACTGAGTGCCTGGAGATTGCCGACGTTAGAGGCATCCTGGTTGTACGGCGTGGGCTCACCAAGGTAATCAAAGCCCGTCCACACGTACTCTCCGGCAGTGTGCGGTTCGGCATCGTGAGCAGCAAACTCCACATCTCCGCAGTATCCCCAAGCCACCGCTGCCACACCGTAGGCGCTCACCTGAAAGGCGCTCGCTCCCTCATGCCCATGCCACCCGAGCGGGAACAGGTAAAACCCGCGCGTACCGATGCCAGACGCCGTCTCCGACCCAAAAAATGGCTTGTTGGGGCGTTTCTCGGCGTATTCTTTATACATCCAAGGCTTGTAGTTGAAGCCCATGACATCCAGATCATCGCCAAAGCCATTCCATGCACCGTTGCCATTATTCACTCCGACCGTGTAGGGACGAGTCGTGTCGTATTTGCGGAACTCATCGCGCAACTCCCTGTTCACCACGCGACCGCGCTCCGTCCCGATCTCAACAATCTCATTGCCGCCGCTCCACATGATGATGCAGGGGTGGTTGCGATCACGCTTCACGAAGTTCTCCACATCTTTTTTCCACCACTGAGCCCAGTCCACGTGATAACCATTCACCTTGTCGTACTTCTGAGCCTCCCAAATATCGAAGAGCTCATCGAGTACGAGCATGCCCTGCTCATCGCACACGTCGAGAGCCTCCGGCGCGGGAGGATTGTGCGATGAGCGGATGGAGTTGCAACCCATTTCCTTGAGCTTTTTCACCTTTCGTTCCCAAGCCTTCCTGTGGAAAGCCGAACCGAGCGCGCCCAAGTCGTGGTGCTCGCACACGCCTTGAATCTGCACACGCTTGCCATTCAGGTAGAAGCCATCCGGCTTCCACTCAATGGAACGCACGCCGAAGCGCGTGTTATACTCTTCCACAGCTTCTCCAGGCTGCGAGATGACAGTACGCAGGTTGTACAAATGCGGTTTTTCGCAGCTCCACAGCGTGGGATGCGGAAGTTGCAGCTCCTGAGTCACCGTGCGCTTCTCCCCAGCAGCCAGTTTCACCGTCGTGACGGCCTTTACCTCCTTGCCTACGCTCTGCGAAACCGCCATCTCCACCGGACGGGTTCCCGTGTTCTCCAATTCGGTCTCGATAGACACCTGCGCACTATCCCGCGTAATGTTCGACGTGGTTACATAGATGCCGTTGTATGCAAGATGCGCCGGTGTCGTTTTCACGAGCCATACGTGGCGGTATATGCCGGCACCCGGATACCAGCGTGTGGAGAGCGGCTTATTGCTGGCATGCACTGCTACGAGGTTCTTTCCCGTTTTCAGGAACGGCGTTATATCCACGCGAAAAGAGGCGTAGCCGTATGCCCACTCACCGGCTTTCTTGCCATTTACATACACCTGCGGGTGCGACATAACTCCTTCGAAATCTAGGTAGTAACGATCTTTCTGGGCAGAAAAGTCTGCCGGCACTTCGAAAGTCTTGCGATACCAAGCATGACCATTCCACGGAAGCTTTCCGGTTTCATTCGGTTCGTCCTTGAGGAAAGGACTCTCAATAGCCCAATCATGCGGCAGCTGCACTGTTTTGAAATTCTTTTCCACATAATTTGGATCGTACGGGTTTCCCTCCCCTTCAGGATTTCCCAGAGGCACGCGCGAACCATCCACACCCACAAGTTCAATCTCTCGCACGCTTCCCCACGCATTATTGCGCGACTCTGGGAAACGCAGGGTTATCACGGCAGCACACCGCCCCGCCAAATTAACCACGGATTCTCCACTCTGCATGGTGGTCGTGTAGGTATCAGCATGCTTAGAGCCATCCTTCTCCAGAGGCTTGCATTCAATGACCACCTTTTGCGCGTCCTTCTTTTCCCACGTGATGCGCAGTTTATCGATTGGCTTCGTCGGATCCGGAAGTAGCACAAGAGTCTGTCCGGGTCTTCCACTGCTGGCGCACCAGCGCGTCTCTTTTCTGCCGTCCACCGCATGACTTGGAGGATTTCCTTCTTGTGAACCTTCAGGCGCGTATATTCCCGCAGCAGTTTCCTCCGGAGAAGCCGAACCGAAGTAGCGGAACGTCCACCCAAAGTCAAAGGTTTCGCGAGTGGAAGTCGAGCCAGCTGGTGCCCCATCACTGCAGGCGCAGAAGTGAACCGCTAGGGCTGCCGCCGCCATGCCACGAATTATTAGTTGCTTCATCATTTTAGTCATGGTAATCCGGGTAAATCTCTGCATAAAGTACGAAATAAGTCTTTCCTTTCTTTCATCAAACACCGCGCATCTGAACTTCATATTGGCGGAACTGGATAGCCTCCAAGAGGTCGCCGTCTTCGACTTTCTCCCGACCAGCCAAATCTGCTATAGTTCGTGTAACGCGTAATATACGGTCAAATGCCCGAGCTGAAAGTCCAAATTGCTCCACAGCCGCTAGTAACAATTGTTCTTGGTTACTGGAGAGCTGACAGTAGCGGCGAAGCATCTTTCCGCTTAACCGAGCATTGCAGACGGCTCCCGTATCGGCATAGCGAGCCTGCTGCACCGCTCGTGCAGCAACCACACGCTGACGGATGGTGGCACTGTTCTCGCCGTCCGGCTTGTGCAGCAGTCCTGCCGGGTCCACAGGAGGCACCTCGATGATTATATCAAAGCGATCGAGCAGTGGTCCAGAAATTTTCTTGCGGTAGCGGGCAATATCGGCCGGTTTGCAGCGACAACCGTGCTTCCTATCGCCCAAATAACCGCAGGGGCATGGGTTCATAGCCGCAACAAGCATAAATTGGCATGGAAAATCCACTGAACCACTGGCGCGTGAAATAGTAATGCGCCCACTCTCCAGCGGTTGACGCAGAGTCTCCAGCGTACGCCGACTGAACTCAGGAAATTCGTCCAAAAAGAGTACGCCGTGGTGTGCCAATGTAATCTCACCAGGGGAAATAGCGCTACCGCCACCCATTAGTCCCACGTCCGAGATCGTATGGTGCGGAGAGCGGAAAGGACGCTGTGTGAGCAAACCTCTCCCCACTGGCAAAAGTCCGCACACGGAGTGAATTTTGCTCACCTCCAGCGCCTCCTCGTGAGTCATCGGAGGCAAAATGCCGGGTAAACGCGTCGCCAACATGCTTTTGCCACTGCCAGGAGTACCGCTCATCAACAGATTATGTCCACCCGCCGCTGCGATCTCCATTGCACGCCGCGCATAGGGCTGACCCTTCACCTCATCAAAGTCCGGCATTTCCTCACCCGTCTCAGCTAATGGCTGCGGCGAATACGCAGCATGCTCTTCCGGCTCTAGCAAAGTATTCCACGCTGTCTGTAAATCCGCTACAGGGTAAACCTGCACCCCCTCCACCACAGCAGCCTCTGCTGCATTCTCCGGGCTCACCATCATGCGACACAGTCCCGCTTCTCGCGCAGCGACGGCCTGCGGTAAAATGCCGCGTACGCCGCGCACTGTGCCGTCTAACGCGAGTTCTCCCACTATGCACCAGTCATCCGTCCCCGTTGGCACGCGCCGGCGGAAAACTTCCGGCAAGCCGCTGTAATTATTCTGAATAGCCATCTCGAGACCCAAGGCAATGGGCAAGTCGAAACCAGGCCCTTGCTTCTTTACATCCGCCGGGGCTAGGTTCACTGTAACTGCAATTTGTCCGGGGCAAAAAAAGTGACTATTCTGCAAGGCCGCCGTCACGCGCTGCACACTTTCACGCACGGCAGCATCCGGCAGTCCCACCACTGAAAAACGCCCAACTTCTTCCACCTTCTGCACATCTGCCTCCACCTGCACTTCATAGCCGGTGATTCCATTAACTGCTGCTGAATGGAGACGAGTAATCATAGTCTTTTATTTGACAATGACAGTTGAACCGACGGCCAATTTCTCGAAGAGGAGACTGCAAGCTTCCGGTGGAATACGAACACAACCATGCGATGCCCCGTTGCGGTACACACTACCTACGTGCATGCCTACGGCGCCATTGAAGCGCATCCAATAAGGCATAAGCGCCCCTTTAAAATGCGTGCCCTTGGGCGCCTTTTGCCACGATTTGACATCTCCTTTTACAACAACGCTATTGGCATCCACAAAACTGCCGTAGCTACCGGAGCGATGTTCTCGCTTTTTCTCGGTGATGTGAAAAGTCCCGCGCGGGGTCTCATGCCCGTCCACACGTCCCGAACAGATGGGAAAATCCATGGCTATTTGGTTATTTATGTAAAGGCGTCCACGCTGCTCGCGCAACAAAATTTCCACTCGCGATTTGTGCGGGTTATACTGCTGCAGAGCAGCGCCGCGCCACATATCACGTGAGTCTCTGTAACTTGGACTGGCAATAAACTCTTCAAAGGTGCGCGGTACAGCTTTGTTGCGGCTGGCAGCCTCTAGTTCCGCACCGCGACGATAAGCATCCTCCAGAGTTTGTTGGTGACTGCAAGCACTCAACAGTACTGCCAATCCTACAATGATCAAATGTCTTTTCATACCTTGTATATCTCCAATCGTGCAGCGAATTCGCGAGGCAGGATCGCACGTACCACCACATCATTTCCTTCATATTCCGTGCTCAGAACTTTGCCATCGCGGTGCATGATGGCAACAATGCGACTCTCAGACTGTGGTATGCGGTAGGTCTGCGTTTCTACGCGATGGGAGAGCATTTCCACACACGCATCAAGCAATTCTTGCGAACCCTCGTTCTGCGCGACGCTCATGCGCAAGCAAACGCCCTTCCCCACGGCGGCAGCAAGCTTCTGCATAGCCAGCTCACTCGCCGCTGGAGTCAGCAAGTCCACCTTGTTACCCACCACAATCATGGGCTTTTCCCCGGCACCAAGCTCAGCAAGCACCTCACAGGTGGTCTCGTAGTGCCTCTGCGCGTCCGGGTCACTCAAATCCACGACCTGTATCAAAAAATCAGCCAACACGGCCTCCTCGAGTGTGGACTTGAAAGCCTCCACCAGACGGTGCGGCAAATTGCGAATAAAGCCTACGGTGTCAGTAAGAACTAATGTCTGACCATCAGGAAGTTCCAACTTCCGGCTGGTTGTATCGAGCGTAGCAAAAAGAATGTCCTGTGCAAGCACCCGTGCATCCGTCAACATATTGAGCAGGCTAGACTTTCCCGCATTTGTGTAACCTACAATGGCAGCGGTGGGGATTCCTTGGCGCGTACGCTCCTTGCGCTGAGTGTTGCGCTGCTTGCGCACATTTTCCAGTTCATTTCGAATGGCAATGATACGCTCGTGCGCGATTCTGCGATCCACTTCGATCTGCTTTTCCCCTTCGCCGCGGGCAGCAGCTCCCCCGCCCTTGCCGCCACCGGAACCGCCGCGCTGGCGATCCAAGTGCTTCCACATCCCAGCCATACGCGGCAGGGCGTACTGCATGCGCGCTAAGTCCACCTGCATGACGGCCTCTCGTGTACGCGCCCTCTGCGCAAAAATATCTAAAATGACCTCTTCTCGATCCATCACAGGCAGCTCAGTGAGTTTTTCCCACTCTCGCTGTTGACCGGGGCTGAGCAAATTGTCCAGAATAAGACAATCTGCACCCAATTGCTGTGCCAGTTCCCGTATCTCCTCAGCTTTGCCAACGCCGCATAAGTACTTGGCTTGCATTTCACGCGTCCACACCACACGACTTTCGACTATCCCGTAGCCCAAATTACTCACCAGATCCCGCAATTCCGCCAGCAGAGCCTCACGCTCCCGACGTTCCTCACCAGGCATACCAATACCCACCAGAAGCGCGTGTTCCGGCTTGACCAGCGTCTCGCGTACATCAAAGGACATGCTGCCCCGTCTTTATCAGTGAAAACTCTGTGTACGCGTCACCGGTACATCGCGCAAGTAATCACTATTCCCCTTGCAAGAGCACTCCCCGCAAGAACTTAGAATCACACTAGCACTGAGAGCTCCCATAAGCGCATAAAAAGCTGTTTTCATACGCCCACCATTCAACCCCATTCTCCACAGAATTGCAAGCTCATTTTTCGCGTTCTCTCTTTTACATTTTGTCTTGACGGCGTGAATCCTCTTTAGTCACATCCGTCCCAAGAAAAAGCGATCCCAACACGCAGTTATCGGCGCGTAATGTAGTATAATGTATTCATAATTTACGATTTGAATGCTAGCACGCTACGCGTGTTCCTGCGAAACAAAAGCGAAGCGGAATTTTCGAAGACAATGGTGCGTTGATAGAAGGAAAGTCCCCTGTGTGAGACCATGCCGGGTTGACTCAGCGCCGCCCCATCGGCGGTTGCTTTCGGAGTCGTCTCACGACTGTTGCTTCGGAGTCGCCCCACGACTCCTCACCCCTACGGGGCAAAAGCTAATGCTTTTGGCCAAACTGGCTTACAGCCGTCGCTAGTTTTCACCCCTGAGGGGCAAAAACTGTGCTTTTGTCCAATCCCACTCCGAGCCCTCGGGGGCTTTCACGGCCTTGCTCAATCATCAATGGTTTGAGCTTCTCGCTGGCTCACCTCCTTCATCCATGGGAAACGCATGAGAAATGGGTTGAATGGGCATGCGAAAATTTTATTGGGACACGTGTGGTGTCGCCCCGTGGCGAGGGACACACTTCTTCCCCCAAACCTACACAATGTTGCCCAGGCTATATGCGCGCGTCACCATCGTCCTGTTTCTTCTGGGTAACATCAGGACCGTCCAATGGCCGAGAAACCAGCAGCAACACACAACAGAGCACACTCAAGGCTCCTGCCACCGCATTACCTAACACCGGAGAAACACAAATGCCACAATCTTTGGATTCAAGAAGATAGGCCATACATACTGCCGTCATGAAGGATGCGGGAAGCATAGCCAGCCAGTGGGACCGTCCGCGCCGGCGTAAACAAGCCGCTATGCTCCAGAGTGTGAAACAAGACAACACCTGATTCGCCCAGCCAAAGTAGCGCCAGATGACGCTAAAATCTACCTGAGAAATGGCAATCACCACCGCAAAGAGAGGCAGAGCGAGCAGCAAACGCTTCCCCACACGTTTCTGCGGCAGGTGAAGAGCATCCGCTAAAATCAACCGGCAACTGCGCATGGCCGTATCCCCACTGGTAATGGGCAGCACCACCACTCCGAGTACTGCCAAAGCCGCCCCCACAGGGCCTAGCAGCATACTGCACGCCGCGTCCACTGCTGCGGCAGGACTCAGCAGGCTCAACTGCCCAAAAGAAAGAGCCTGTCCCCCTTCACTCAATTTCTCCACCGTCCCTCCCACAAGCACGTAATCCGTTGGCACCTCCCTCAAGCTCAATCCCACGACAGCCCAAACTAATGCCACCAATCCTTCGGTAATCATAGCCCCATAGAATACCGGACGCATGAGTCGCGCATTCCCCAAACAGCGCACCATCATTGGGCTCTGCGTAGCGTGGAAACCGGATATGGCTCCACAGGCAATGGTCACAAAAATCATGGGCCATACAGGCAAGTCCTGCGGGTGCACATTTGTGGCAATATCCAGACTAGGCAACATGGGATATCCACTGAAAGGAAGAGCAATAGCCAAGCCTGCCACCATGAAAAGGAAAAAAGCCCCGAAAATCGGATAAATTTTGCCTATAATCGCATTGATGGGTAAAATTGTAGCCAGCAGATAGTACGCGAGAATAATGATGCACCACACGTCTGTGGAAATAAAGCCCACCAGCGCATGCAACATACCCGCCGGCCCCATAGTGAACACCACACCCACCATGAGTAGCAGTCCGACGCACACCGCACGCAGTGCATGTCGGCATGAACTACCTAAGTAGCGTCCCACTAGATAGGGCATGTTGGCCCCATCGTGCTCCGCACTCATTACCGCTGCCAAAAAATCATGCACCGCACCCACAAAAATGCAACCCACCACAATCCACACCAACGCCACCGGACCATACAAGCACCCTGCCAATGCACCAAAAACTGGTCCCAACCCCGCTATGTTGAGCAGTTGCACCAGAAAGACACGCCAACTGGGCATCCTCACGTAGTCCACTCCATCCTCATGCGTTGTGCAGGGCATGACCATATCCTTGTGCACGCCATAGATACGCTCTGCCACGCGTCCGTACGCTATATACCCAGTCACCAGCAGCAGAGCACAGAGCAGAAAGATAAGTAGTCCCGTCATAATCCTTGCCGGAGAAAAACACGGAGCGAGGCAGCAGCAATCACTCCCTCGCTCCGATTCACGTGTTAGATATGTTTCAGGCCACTGGCTTAGCAAGCACCTTGCGCAGGCGCGCGAAACGAGGCAACGCCTGCACCGTCTTCATCCCTGTTTCTCCCTGGATGAGAGGCAGAGCATAATCAATGAACGGCATCTCGATACCATTACCAGCAGCATTAATCCACTCGCGCGGCACCTTACGCTCAAAGTTGGCCACACTCTCCAATGGCAGCAGTTTGGTGTTGCACACGTACTGGCCGTACAGATTGTTGCGCTCGAAGGCAACCATCTTGTCCGTGTCCCCATCCACCGCAGCAGTCACCGCCGCTTTACCAGCCATGTACGCCTCCATGGCATCCGTGGAAGAAGCCAAGTGCGTAGCACAGCGTTGCAGGAGAGAAGGCTCAATAGCGCGCACTTTAGCATCAATGCGCGAACGGACCGCTTCCGCCAGTTTATTGGCCAAACCTCCCAGCTGCGCATGACCGAAACCATCGTTCCCGTTCGTCTTGGCTTCCGAAATAAAGTTCCCGTCCTTGTCATGAACTCCCTCACTCGCCACCACCAAGCATTTGCCGGTGGCTTTGTAGATGCGCTCCACATCATCCAAGAAATTGTTCATGTCGAAATCGACCTCCGGCAGATAAATGAGGTCTGGTCCCGCCCCAGCGAAGCTCGCTAGTGCGGCAGCTGCAGTCAGCCACCCGGCATGACGTCCCATCACTTCAATGATCGTTACCATCCCTGTATCATAACAGCACGCATCGTGCTTCACCTCCATGCAGGATGTTGCGATGTACTTGGCGGCAGAGGCGTAACCGGGGCAGTGATCTGTGCCATACAAATCATTATCAATCGTCTTCGGGATACCCATCACGCGGCACTCATAACCGCTCTTCTGCATGAACTTGGATATCTTGTTGCAAGTATCCATCGAATCGTTCCCCCCATTGTAAAAGAAGTAGCGCACATCAAATTTCTTAAATGTGTCCAATATCTTTTCATAATCCGTGGGATCCTTCTCCGGATCCTTCATTTTGTAGCGGCACGTTCCAAGCGCCGAAGCAGGAGTATATTTGAGCAATTCCAACTCTACCGGATCCTCCATTCCCATATCGTAAAGCTTGCCGTTAAGCACACCTGTGATTCCATTTGCCGCACCGAGAACCCGCGTGATCTGTGAGCAGTTCAGCGCCGTCTGCACAGCACCCAGCACACTGGCGTTAATCACCGCTGTTGGTCCCCCCGATTGCCCGATTATGCATGCACCTTTAAGTTCTTTCATAGCTGTTTTTGCGTACGTTGAGAGCGCAGGCTTCTCGCGAACACCACCGCGCCGTGACTATTGTACACTTGTTTGCCAGCCTCTGCAAGCTTCTACTTTGTCTTGCGCTTCATTTTTTCGAAAAATTATGCAAAGAAGAAAAAAATGACCTGTTACTGTAGAAAAAGAGTCGGGTGTTGCGTCTCTCCAGCTTAGAGGAGGCCTTTTCCCGTCTCCCCTGACATATTAACATCCCACCAAAATCAATTATGATTAAATCACTCATAATCGCTGTAACCGTGTCCCTCCCGTTGCTTGCTCAACAGGAGGCCCCCGCGCCGCAGGATGCCCCTCCGATACCCGGACGACTCCAGCGCGCCGCTTTCATGGAGAAGTTTGATACCAATAAGGACGGTCAAATCGATGAACAGGAAAAGCAGGCTATCCGCCAAGCACAGGAAGCCCACAAGGCCGAGTTCCAAAAGAAGCTCTTGGAAAAGTACGATGCAAACAAGGACGGTCAGCTTGACGATCAAGAGAAGGCCGCCATCAAGGCTGACTTCGAAAAGGACGCCCAGCAACGTCGGCATATGCACCGTAGGGGGCACGGCCCAGGTAGGCCCTCATCGTGTTGCAACTGCGGAAAGAGACCAGGGCCGCATCCCGCCTTCATGGAGAAGTTCGACACAAATAAAGACGGTCAAATCGATGAACAGGAAAAGCAGGCTATCCGCCAAGCACAGGAAGCCCGCAAGGCCGAGTTCCAAAAGAAGCTCCTAGAAAAGTATGATGCAAACAAGGACGGTCAGCTTGACGATCAGGAGAAGGCCGCCATCAAGGCTGACTTCGAAAAGAACGCTCAGCAACGTCGGCATATGCATCGTAGAGGGCACGGCCCGGGCAAACCCTCATCGTGTTGCAACTGTGGAAAGAGACCAGGTCCGCATCCTGCCTTCATGGAGAAATTCGACACAAATAAAGACGGTCAGATCGATGAACAGGAAAAGCAGGCTATCCGCCAAGCACAGGAAGCCCGCAAGGCCGAGTTCCAAAAAAAGCTCCTAGAAAAGTTTGATGCAAACAAGGACGGTCAGCTTGACGATCAGGAGAAGGCCGCCATCAAGGCTGCCATGGAAGCCAAAAGGGCTGAATTCATGAAAAAAATCATGGATAAGTATGACGCCAACAAGGATGGCCAACTCGATGAGCAAGAAAAAGCAGCCGCCAAGGCTGATTTCCGCAAGTGGAAGGCTAGAGGCTTCCATGCGGGTAAGATGGGACACGGTCCATGTGTTCCTAGAAGGAGTTGCAGTCCCAACCCTCCTTGTAACGCTCCGCAGGCAGGCTGCCGCTGTCTTCCTCCGCCACCTCCTCCCTGCTGCAGTGGCGAGCACCGTCAGTGTCCGTGTGGTCCGAAACATCACCACGGCGCAGCTCCGGCTCCGGAAGCCCCCCCAGCACCAGCTGAGTAAATTTATACTCCGGTCCATAAAGGTAAGCATACCCGGGCTGTCCATTAGGGCAGCCCGGCTTTTTGTATTTTTGGCGGAATTTTTCTTTGCTCCCTCTCCGTCTCTTTAGTATAATGGCGGTACTTCATGCCAAATTCCACTACCAACAGGAGTCGACACGACTTCCATCGCCCACAGCATGCGGAGAATCTACGTCCAATAGTACCGGATTATGAGATTCTGCGGCTCATCGGTCGTGGAGCCTATGGAGAAGTATGGTTGGCGAAGTCAGTGACAGGAGCCTATCGCGCCGTGAAAGTGGTGTGGCGGGAGGACTACGATGACGAAAAGACGTACGTGCGAGAATTCGAAGGGATTCTGCATTACGAGCCGGTGGCACGCGGTATTCCTGGCGTAGTACACATCCTGCACGTTGGGCAAAATGCTGGAAAACATCCCTGTTACTATTATGTCATGGAGCTCGCAGATGATGCCTATACCAGCATCCATATCGACCCAGAGAGGTACGTACCGCGCACGTTGCAAAGTGACATGAATCTGTACGGCCGCAACCCCATGCCACTGGATTACGTACTAGAGGTAGGCAGCCAACTAGCACACGCATTGGATGGGATGCACGGTGAGGAACTATCCCACTGTGATATCAAACCCTCCAACATCGTCTTTGTCCACGGTCGTGCCAAGTTGGCAGATGCAGGATCTGTGGCTCCAAATGCCAACCGCAACTTTGCCGGAACTGAAGGATATATCCCTCCAGATGGTTCCGGCACCCCGAGGGCAGATGTCTATGCCTTAGCCAAGGTACTCTACGAAATGAGCACCGGCAAGGATCGCATGGAGTTTCCAGAATTACCGGCTGATGTGCCGGAAGGGGCTTCACACCGCCGCTGGATTGAATTCAACAAGATTATCTGTGCGGCGGCGGAACCATATATAAACAAGGACAGTATTGTTTCCGCGCAAGCTCTTGCTGAGCGCATTGATGAGCTTCGCCAATACGCTCCCCGCCACCATGCGCTCATGAAGCGCCGGAAACGCCGTGTCAAAGCTGTTGTGGCAGTGGCAGCGATACTTGTTGCCGCCATAGGAGGCCTCTATTCCTTTCTTCCCCAGGGCGTCTGGGAAAAGGTAGGTGAACTGCGTTCAGAATTACTTAACCTACGCCGCTCCCAAGCGACCATCGGCGCCCAGCTTTTCATCACCACCGTGCCCGCTGGTGCCTCCATCTTTACCGAGGACGGTGTCTATATCGATGAAACGCCCTATGGCCCGGTGAATACTGCCCCCGAACGGCGCGTCTCCTTCGTTCTGCGGAAGGAAGGATACTCCGATCTACCAGTCAGCGGAGTAACCCCTAAGCAGGGTGTGCTCGCGCTAGGCGGAGATTTGCAGCCCTTCCGCCCTCCTCGTAAACATATGGATTGGCAGGATGTCCTCGGCTCCACCTACCGTTTTTCCGACTCCGAGCACCGTGCCTTGGAGCCCGTCAGCATGGCTCAGTTTGAAACCTTTTTGAACCGCACAACTTCCCTAGGACCGGTCCGTTATGAAAAGAGCGACAGAGATCCCTACGTCCGCACAACGCGCGACGGTATCAATGCCTACACCCTTTGGCTCGCCCGCATGTGCGAAGCTCAGGGCTCGCTCGGACGCGATCATACCCTCGTCGCCCTTCCTGAGCCAGATTCAGAAGCTGGGAATAATCTATGCGCATTCCGCATTGTGGTCCGACCAGTCCAGAAAACCCCCATTTCTCTAAATACCACACCGCCGGGAGCCACGGTGTGGTTGAATGGACGCCCACTCGGAGTCACTCCCCTGCAGGGTGTGCGCGTTCCCTTGGCCCCATACTTTCTGGAGATCAAAATGCCCGGCTTCGCGACAGAGCGTTTCAGCGGCATATCTCCCAAAGATTTAGCGCTCAATGTTTCTCTAAAACTCAACAATTCTGTTGCTTTCGGCACTGAATGGGTGAACAGCCTAGGTCTGCGCTTTCGTCCTCTCTCGCCCACGTTGATGGCTGGGGTTACCGAGGTACGTGTGTCCGACTACCGAGCATTTGTTGCCACGACCGGAGCAGACGTGCCACCACCCACAGACTTTGTACAGGAGCCGAACCACCCCGCTGTTGGAGTATCCCGGGCGGATGCGGAACGCTTCGCACGCTGGCTTACTGCTCAGGAGCGCGAAAACGGACTCATTGAACCCACCGACGAATACCGCCTGCCCACCGATGAGGAGTGGAGCGCCATGATGGGCGTGAAAGGGGAACGCGGAGCTACCCCCTATGAGCGTGCGCGCAATCGATACGGAAACGCACAGCACGACTTTGCTTGGGGGCTGCAATGGCCCCCTCCCCAGGGCACTGGCAATTTTGCGGATTCAGCGGCGCTCCCTTATGCCTCCTTGCAGTACGTCATCGAACACTATACAGATAACTTTCCTTTCACAGCACCTGTAGCATCATTTGCTCCGAATGTTCTTGGATTTTATGATCTGACAGGCAACGTACAAGAATGGGTGAGCGATGAATACGGAGGACCACCAGGCTTTGCTTTCCGTCACTACGCCGTCACACGTGGGGGGGATTATACATCCTTCCGTCCTTCTCAACTTTCCACTGGAATCCGCACTCCGCGCCCAGCGGATGACCATAACCCCACCGTGGGTTTCCGACTCATGTTGGAACGCAACAACAAGCGCTTTTAGTCTGTGTGTGCTCCCCCAAAGCAGCTACCTTGGAAAGCATAGACGCTTTTTTACTCCTTTCAAGGGCGGTGCCCACATTATCCACCCTTGCAAAGACACTTTTCATATCGGCAATAGACAAAAAGACGAAGACGGAAACTTGCGAAGACGCTAGACAAGCTGTTTTCGCGCATTTCGCAGTGTTGGGAGCAAGCAAGTAAATACGGCCTCCCGCAATGCTGCGTCCCTACGCAACGGGAACGGCCCGACTCCCACACAATCATCCTGATCCCCCTCAATAATTGGTCAACTTGCCAGGATGCGCCTTTCGCCCCCTTTCAATATTGCCAAACATGCGCGCGGTCTGGGGAGTATCAATGATTTCCGGATCGTAAAAAACGGTGTATTTACCGTTGGGCTTACGTACATAGTACCAATGTTCAATCGGCCATCTATGCTCCTCCGGGTATACCCTCATCAACTGTTCGGTTACCTCTGGCAGATCCTCCCAGTCATCCTGATCCAGCTTTGCCCCATAGTTCACCTTTAACCGTCCGTTCCACATCCACGCATCCAGAACCCACACTTTCGGCCACTCACCACCAGCTGCTGCAATATACACACAGTTGTGCTCCGTACGCTTTGTCCTGTCGCGCACGCAGCACCCTATGCGGAAATAGTGCAAATGTCGACGCCTCAACTCACGGTACATATCGTGCTGATAATGCCAACATAGCCCACGATCCTGGACACGCATATTGATGAGCCAATTCCCCGCCCAGCCGGGAAAGTGAGAACCATTCACCCTCGAAATCCCAGCTGCCGCCTTGTATGCTGTATCCGCCAACCATGTGGCCTCCCGTCGAGCTGCCTTCTTGCCACGCTGCTCGTCCGGCAGCAAGCGCAGCAAATTGTCGCACAACTCTATACGCCGGTTCGTCACGAACTTCTTAGCCGGGTACGTCGCCGGAGGCGGGTAGCACCCTACCAACAAAACACCGACCACAAGAAAAGAAATCATGCGACACACCGTCATGCACGGATTCTACCATGGGTTCCCTGCTTCCGCAAGCGTCTGTCATATCATTTTTTCCCATTCAATCTGCCTTTTTGAGTTGATTTCGACCCCATCTGGGTGTAAAGTCGTGGTGTTACACAAACAAGCGGCAGTCAGCTTCCGCTGATTGTTCCGCGGTACCAATATCTCACACCATGAGCACTACATACAGCACCATTGATGCCAACGAAGCTGTGGCATCCGTTGCCTACCGTTGTTCGGAGGTAGCAGCCATCTATCCTATCACACCTTCCTCCCCCATGGGAGAGTCTGCCGAGACGTGGACGGCTTTGGGACGCAAAAACTTGTGGGGCACAGTTCCCAGTATCGTGGAGATGGAAAGCGAAGCGGGCGCAGCTGGTGCCGTGCACGGTGCTCTGCAAACCGGTTCGCTTGCAACCACCTTCACGGCATCCCAAGGTCTGCTGCTCATGATTCCTAACATGTTCAAGATTGCCGGTGAGCTCACGCCTTGCGTCTTCCACATTGCCGCGCGCGCACTAGCGGCTCAAGGACTTTCCATCTTCGGTGACCATGGGGATGTGATGGCTTGCCGCGCAACCGGCTTCGCTATGCTTTGCGGAGCCAATACGCAAGAAGCTCCCGATATGGCGGCTATCGCCCACGCCTCTACCCTAGAAAGCCGCGTGCCCTTCATCAATTTCTTTGATGGCTTCCGCACTTCACATGAAGTGGGCAAAATCGCTGATATCTCCGATGATACTCTGCGTGCCATGATCGACCAGAAGCTCGTGGATGAGTTTCACGCGCGAGGACTCACTCCGGACGCTCCCGTTGTGCGTGGCACTGCCCAGAACCCGGATGTGTATTTCCAGGGGCGTGAAACCGTCAATAAGTATTACAACGCCGTGCCCGGCATCGTGAAGAAAGCCATGAAGAAATTTGGCGAGCTCACCGGGCGTTGCTACGATCTCGTGGAGTATGTGGGCTCTCCGACGGCGACGCGCGTCATCGTCATCATGGGCTCCGGAGCGGAAGCCTGCTGGGAGACAGTGCAGGCGCTCAAAGATGATGTGGGTGTGCTGAAAGTGCGTCTGTATCGACCATTCCCTGCGGAGGACTTTGTGGCAGCTCTGCCGAAGAGCGTGAAGAAGATTGCCGTGTTGGATCGCACAAAGGAGCCGGGCAGCCAAGGTGAGCCGTTGCTGCAGGATGTGATTCAAGCGCTGGCGGATGCCTCGGCGCATGGACTCCTGCCCTTTGCCATGCCGAAAGTGGTGGGCGGGCGCTACGGTCTCGGCTCCAAGGAATTCACCCCGGCTATGGCCAAGGGAGTGTACGATGGGCTTGCAAAGGATGAACCCATGACTGGATTCGCCGTTGGTGTAGAGGATGATGTGACAGGAAAGTCCATCCCGTACGATCCCTCATTCTCTACTGAGTCTGACACTGTGACGCGCTGCATGTTCTACGGTCTTGGCTCCGACGGAACTGTGGGTGCCAACAAGGATGCCATCAAGATTATCGGTAAGCACACAGATCTATTCGTGCAAGGCTACTTCGTGTACGATTCCAAGAAGAGCGGATCTTCTACGGTATCTCACCTCCGCTTTGGCACCACGCCGATCCATAGCACCTACCTGATCACCAGTGCGAACTTCATCGCCTTGCATCAACCCAGCTTGTTGAACACCTTTGATTTCTTGAAAAACGCCGCTCCCGGCGCCACTTTCCTCATGAACACCGCTGTGGAGCCTGCCAAGGTGTGGGATTCTCTGCCAGCGCGCATGCAGAAACAGATCCTCGACAAAGGCATCAAAATGTATTGCATTGATGCTTTCAAAGTGGCCAAAGCTACCGGTATGGGAGGGCGTATTAACATGATCATGCAAACCTGCTTCTTCAAGCTGTCCGGCGTAATTCCTGCAGATGAGGCTATCGGCTACATCAAAGAGGCTATCAGGAAAACGTACGGCAAAAAGGGCGAAGAAGTAGTCGCCAAAAACATAGCCGCTGTGGATGCCACACTGGAAAATCTACACGAGGTCCTGCTCGGTTCCACGATCACCGGCCATGAAATCCCCGCGCCATTGCAGGGCAACCCGCCCGCCTTTGTGAGAGATGTACTCGGCAAAATCGTGACTGGCGATGGCGATACCGTAAAGGTCTCGGAAATGCCCTGTGATGGGACTTTCCCGTCCGGCACGACGCAGTATGAGAAGCGTGATCTGGCATTGGAAATCCCTGTGTGGAATCCCGAAACATGTATTCAATGCGGCAAATGTACGATGGTGTGCCCGCACGCATGCATTCGTGCGCAAATCACTGATCCCTCCAACTTGGCAGGCGCTCCGAATTCCTTCAAGTCAGCCGACGCGAAGAAAATGCACAAGGATTGGCAGGGCAAAAAGTTCATCATCCAGGTATCGGCTTCAGATTGTACAGGCTGCACCCTTTGCACGCACGTGTGCCCCACGGGTTCCGTGGTGATGACGCCGGCAGCCACCGCACTCAAGCCTGAGGCAGAAAATTGGAAGTTCTTCAATGCTCTGCCGGACCCAGATCGCACTATCGTAGGACGCGACAAGGTGAAGGACGCCCAGTTCCTGCGTCCGCTCTTTGAGTTCTCTGGTGCCTGCGCCGGCTGTGGGGAAACCCCGTACATCAAAATGCTCTCCCAGCTCTTTGGCAACCGCTTAGTGGTAGCTAACGCTACCGGTTGCTCCTCCATCTACGGCGGCAACCTGCCCACCACTCCTTGGAGTCACGATTCCGAAGGTCGTGGACCAGCTTGGTGCAATAGCCTCTTTGAGGATAACGCCCAATTTGGCCTCGGTTTCCGCGTGTCGTTGGACAAAAAGCAGCAATACGCCCTGGAACTGCTGCATGCCGCGACTCCCATAATTGGCGAGGATATCGTGCAAACTCTGTTGGGAAACCCGCAGAAGTCGGAGGCAGATATTGCCAAAGCCCGTGCTTCTGTGCAGCAAATTAAAGCCGCCTGCGGCACTAACCCGGAGCTTGCGGCCCTCAAAGCTCAAGCCGACTATCTGGTACGCAAGTCCGTCTGGATTATCGGCGGTGATGGCTGGGCGTACGATATCGGCTACGGTGGTTTGGATCATATCCTCGCCTCTGGACGCAATGTGAAGGTACTCGTGCTGGATACTGAGGTGTACTCCAACACGGGCGGCCAGTGTTCAAAATCAACTCCACGTGCTGCTGTGGCTAAGTTTGCCACCCGCGGCAAAGATCAGGTGAAGAAGGATATCGGCTACATGGCTATGACCTACGGCAATATCTATGTTGCCTCCGTGGCCATGGGTGCCAATGACGAACACACTCTCAAGACCCTGTTGGAGGCTGAAGAATACGACGGTCCAGCCCTCATCATTGCGTACAGCCACTGCATCAACCACGGTATCAACATGGCTCAAGGTCTCGATCACCAAAAGGACGCCGTAGATTGCGGGCGTTGGCTGCTCTACAACTTCAACCCTGACCGCATTAAGGAAGGCAAAAACCCACTCACAATCAAGAGCAAGGCTCCAAAGAAGGATGTACGCGAGGCTCTGCTTGGCGAAAATCGTTTCCGCCTGCTGGCAAAGAACAACAAAGCGCACTTTGACCAGTTGATTGCCATGGAGGAAGGCGATATCAAGCACCGTTGGCGTCTCTATCAGGCTCTGGCAGCCATTGACTACTCCGAACCGGATGCCTCCCCTCAGGCGTAAGGGCTACATCCACCCCTCATCGCACGGGAGGAGCATCCGTTCCTCCCGTGCTTTTTACTATGCTCCCCGTTATTCACATTCCCAACTACGCTTCCGAAGTCATTCGCGAGCTAGAACGCATGGGATTCTCTGCCTATGTGGTGGGCGGATGTGTCCGAGATAGCCTGCTGGGACAAAAACCGGCAGATTGGGATGTATGCACAGACGCCACGCCAGAAGATATGCTCCATATTTTCCGTAAATGGCGCGTGTTTAAAACCGGATTGAAGCACGGCACCATTACTGTACGCTCACGCGGGCATAATGTGGAAGTAACTACTTTCCGCACCGATGGTACATACTCCGACAATCGACACCCGGATGCTGTCCATTTCGTCTCGCACATTCGGGATGATCTTTCACGTCGCGACTTCACCATCAATGCTATGGCCTATAATGACTTCAAGGGTCTAGTTGATGCCTTTGGAGGGCAGCAGGATCTGGAAAAACATACCTTGCGCTGCGTGGGTGAACCGGATGTGCGCTTTCGTGAAGATGCCCTGCGCATCCTACGAGCGTTGCGTTTTGCAGCTCGTTTTAAATTCTCTATTGAGACGGAGACAGCCTATTCGGTCCGCCGCAATCGACTGCTGTTGGAAAACATCAGCGCCGAGCGCATCTATAAGGAATTACAGGGTATTTTGACGGCTCCCGGCGCAGGAGATATGCTCACCGCGTTTCCGGAGGTTTTCGCTGCCATCTTACCAGAACTCGCTGAGTTAATCGGCAGTTTAGATACCGATGGAATTGATCGTTGGACATTTACGGCGTGTGCTGTACAAGCTACACCAGCAGATTTTTTCCCTTTCCGCTTGGCTATGCTCTTGCACCAACTCACGCCCCAAACTGTGAGCTCTGCCCTCGCACGTCTGAAAAGCGACAACGCCACCGCGCGTTTTGTGACCACTCTTCTGAAACACTTATCCGCTTCACTGCCCACCTCGCGACCGGAAATGCGGAGGCTCATCGGCTTTACCTCACGAGAAATGGTTGAGCATATCATCAACGCCCATGGTATTATTGACAGGCTTCACCACTGCTCACCTTCGGCAGTTCGTTCTGCCTCCATGCTCCTCGCCGAGGTTCTGAATTCTCCCCCAGCCTACCAAGCACGACACCTCGCTCTTGGGGGCAATGACCTGATGGAGCATGGGCTTGCTCAGGGACGCCACATCGGGCAGATCTTGGACCAACTCCTGAGGGAGGTGCAGAACGAAACACTGGCAAATACACGTGAATCTTTACTTAAACGTGCTATCGAGCTATCGCAAAGCCACTTCATGTCTTAGTAGATCGTAATGCCTCAAAAGAAAAAGTCACCGAAGTCCGATGCCTCAAAATAAACGGTCACCCAAGAGCATAGCATTTTC